>JACPDI010000028.1:0-140056 GCA_016184105.1 Acidobacteriota bacterium | reverse complement strand
TCACACTTTCCGGCGTGGCGGTTCCGGAAAGTGTGACTGTCACACTTATTCCGCACGAGCGCCTCCTTCTCTCTTCGCCTCAACCTCTTGATCTCATGCTCGCGGCGCAGCGCGGCCCCAAGCGATCGGCAGCGCTCCTTGTAGACCAGCACGACGGGCAGCCGGCCGCGGGTGTACTTCGCACCGCGCGCGCCGTTGTGCGTCGCGACCCGCGCGTCGAGATCTTTCGCGCACCCGGTATAGAGCGTGCCGTCCGCGCACCGCACGATGTAGACGAAGGGCACGGCTCATTGTAGGGCAGTCCCTGCCCCGAGCGTAGTCAAGGGGCTCCCCCCTGTTTCACTCTGTTACAGAACGTGCCGCGCCGGGGATCGACGCCGAGATTGATGCCGATCGCCTCCGTACCGCGCTGCGCAACCTGGTGGAGAACGGGGTGAAGTACTCGCTGCCCGACAGCCGGGCCGTAGAAATTTCGGCGGCGCGCGAGAACGGCGCCGTGGTCATCCGCGTGGCGGATGATGGCCCGGGAGTACCTGAAGCGGATTTGGCGAACCTGTTCGAGCCGTTTTTCCGCGTGGACCGCTCCCGGTCCAGGAAAACCGGCGGCTACGGCCTGGGACTCAGCATCTGCAAGCGAATCGTCGAGGCCCACGGCGGAGAGATTTCAGTCCGCAACCGCAGCCCGCGCGGCGCGAAGTTCACGATCAGGCTGCCGACGCGCTCCTGACGATCGACCAGCCGCGCGCCGCGTTCAGGACGACACCGGCAAGCAGCAGGCCGCTCCCCGCGCTGACGAGCCACCATGCAGACGAGGCGAACCCGGCCGCGAGCGCCGGGACGCCGGCGGTCCACGTCCAGAAGACTGCCGCCGCGAGCGCGGGGCTGCCCAGCGAATGTGCGGAGCGCGCGGGCTGCGCCAGCCCCGCGGCCTGGAACGCGCGATACCACCCGTGCAGCGGCAGCAGCCGGCCCTGGATCCCGATGACGACCTGCGAGAGAAATCCCACAAGTCCCGCGGTGCCGTAGATCCAGCGCGTCCCGTTTCTCGCACCGGCTTCGGCGGCCTGCGGCATCGAGAGCGATACACCGATGGCCGCGCTCGCGATCAGCCACGCGAAGGCTGCGCGCGTCTGCCACGTCGGCCAGTCGGGCCGCGGCAGCTCGGCGGGCGGAGGGAGCCGCGAGCGCAGCATCACGCGCAGATGCGCGAGGAATGCGGCGATGCCTCCACCGGCGAGGAACCCTCCCACCACGATCCAGGCGGACTCGAGTACAAGCGCGACGGCGAGGATGACGGCGCCAGCCTCGAGCAGCACGGCGCTGATCGCGGTGGATGCGCCGTCGGGCATCCGCGATGGCAGCACCATCGGAACCAGCCGGTATCCGAGGCCGACCGCCATCATCACCGCCCAGCCAATCGCCGCCAGGTGCGCGTGCGCGTACGCGAGCGACAGCGGCGACCAGGCGAACCATCCCGAGACCCGGTTCATGCCGACGATCGCGCCGAACATGCCGGCCACCGCCATGTTCGCGAACGCGAGCGCGACGTGCAGCTTGATCGGCCGCGGCGCCACCGCACCGCCCAGACCGCGCCACGCGCGCACGGCGACGTGCAGCACGGCGATCATCACGAGCGCCGACAGCCACGCGACCAGGTGATAGGCGCCGGTCCAGAACGCCCCGCTCATGCCGATCGTTCCCGCCGCGAAGGCCGCGAACGCCGCGCGATCCGAGGCGCGCTCCCGCAGCGGCATCCGCAGCGCCAGCGGCCCGACGATGTAGAAGGCGCCGAGAATGGAGCCTGAAATCCAGCCGACGGTCACGAGGTGGACGAGCGCGACCATGCGCGGATGGTAGAAGAACGTCCCGGCGGTCGACGGCTCGACCAGCAGCAGCCCGCACGCCGACGCCAGGCACACGTGCGCGAAGGCGAAGTACAGCAGCGGGATGCTCGAGGCCGGGAGCAGCGCGAGGCGGGCGTCGAGGGTGAGCCGAGCCACCGGTATAATGACATTTTCCCCGATGTCGGACCCTCTGCGCATAGCCTTTCTCGGCTGCGGATTCATCACGCGCGTTCACAGCCGGCAGCTGTCGTCGCTGCGCGACGTGGTGGTCTGCGGCTACGCGAGCCGCGATGCCGCCAGGGCGGATGACTACTGCCGGCGTTTCCAGGGCACCAGGCACTACGGGGGATACGAGCAGGCCATCGAGGATCCCCGGGTGGACGCCGTGGTCATCGCCGTGCCGCCGCGCTTCCATCTCGAACTGGCGCTCGGCGCGCTCGCGGCGGGCAAACACGTGCTGGTCGAAAAGCCGGCGTTCCTGCGGATGGACGACTACCGCGCGGTGCTCGAGGCGAGGAACCGCGCCGGCAGGGTCGTGCTCGTCGGCGAAAACGATCACTACAAGCCGCTCGCCGTCAGGCTGCGCCGCCTGCTCGCCGCGGGGGCCATCGGCGACATGGTCTTCGCGCACTTCACGACGATCGCGAAGAAGTTCAAGACGGCCGGCGACTGGCGCAACGATGAAACGATGGCGGGCGGCGATGCCTTCTTCGAGGAAGGGATCCACTGGCTCCACCTCGCGGGGAGCCTCGGCCCGAAGATCACGTCGATCCAGGGCTTCCGCCCGGCGATTTCGCGGGAGGGGCCCGACATCCGCGCGAAGAGCATGATGGTCGCGTTTCGGTACGACAACGAAGCGGTCGGCGCGCTGTTCTACTCGCGCGAAGTGCCGTCGCTGCTGCGCGGGCTCAGGCTGTCGAAGCTGTTCGGCCGCAAGGGGATCATCACCTTCGAGTCGAACGGCGCGTTCATCCTCGTGCGCGGCGAGGGGTGGCCCAGGCTGCTGTTTCCCGGCTTCCGCGACATCCGCGGCTACCGCGCGATGTACCGCGACCTGGCGTCCGCCATCGCGGAGCGGCGCGCGCCGCAGATGAGCCTCGAGCGCGCGATCGAAGATCAACAACTGATGGACCAGGTATACGCCACTGTCGTCTGAGCGGACCGGGCTCGTGGCCCAACACTACGACGTCATCATCATCGGGAGCGGCGCCGGCGGCGGCACGATTGCGCACGCGCTGTCGGACACGTCCGCGAAGATCCTCATCCTCGAGCGCGGGGATTTCGTCCGGCGCGAGGAGCACAACTCCAATCCCGAGGCCGTGTGGAAGCACCTTCGCTACCGGACGCGGGAGCGCTGGGTGGACCGGCACGGCAAGGAGTTCCTGCCGTACACGCACTACTGCGTGGGGGGCAACACCAAGTTCTGGGGCAGCGTGCTCTATCGCCTCCGGCGTGAAGATTTCCGCCAGATGGAGCACGTGGATGGCATCTCCCCCGCGTGGCCCATCGATTACGAGACGCTCGAGCCGTACTACGAGCGCGCCGAAGAGCTGTACCACGTCCATGGCCAGCAGGGCATCGATCCCACCGAGCCTCCCCGCGGGCCGTATCCGCACGAGCCGGTCCCGCACGCGCCCGGGATCGCGAAGATCGTCGACCAGCTGCGCCGAGAGGGGCTTCATCCCTCGCCGCTGCCCCTCGGGTTGATCAATCCCGGCCAGCCGGAAGGGTGCGTCCTCTGCAACACGTGCAACTCGTTTCCCTGCCAGTACCACGCGAAGAGCGAGTCCGACGTCGTCTGCATCCGCCCGGCGATGCAGCGCCCGAACGTCACCATGTGGACCAACGCGTTCGCGCGCCGGCTGCTGACCGACGCGTCCAGCCGAAAGGTGCAGGCCGTGGAGGTGGAGCGCGACGGCGGGATCCTGCGCGTCGAAGCGCCGGTCGTCATCGTGTCGTGCGGCGCGGTGAATTCGGCGGCGCTGCTGCTGCGCTCGGCGAACGACGCCCACCCCGGCGGCCTCGCGAATTCCTCCGGCCTGGTGGGGAAGCGATACATGGCGCACCTCGCGACGATGATGCAGGGGTTCCATCCGTTCCGCGTGAACGAGACCGTGTTTCAGAAGACCGTCGGGATCAACGATTTCTACCTTCGCGGCCCCGGCACGAGGTATCCGCTCGGGCAAATCCAGTCGCAGGGACGCACGCACGGCGTGATGGCGCAGACCGTGGTGCCGTGGATTCCGCTGCGTCCCTATGAAGTGTGGGTGGCGCGCGGGGTGGACTGGCTGGCGATGTCCGAGGACCTGCCCACCGAGGACAACCGGGTGACCATCGACTCTCACGGCCGCATCCGGCTGCACTACGTGCCGAACAACCTCAAGGCGCACCGCCAGCTCGTGAGAGAGATGAAGCGCATCCTGAAACGCCTGGGGTTCTGGGTCGTGATGGCCTACTCGCACCAGGAGCGGAACACGACGCACCAGTGCGGGACCCTGTGCTTCGGGAAGGACCCTCGCCGGTCCGTGCTCGATCCGTATTGCCGCGCGCACGACGTGGACAATCTCTTCGTCGTCGACGCGTCGTTCTTCCCCTCGTCTGCCGCGGTGAACCCCGCGTTGACGATTGCCGCGCAGGCGCTGCGCGTTGCCGATCACATCAAGGACACGGAGCTCAGATGAGAGCGCGTTCGTTCAGTCACACCGGCATCACGGTCTCGGACTTCAACAGGGCCGTCCGGTTCTACTGGGAGGTCTTCGGGTGCCCGCTGGTCGGCGTGGCGGACACGCCGGCCGAGCGCGTGCGCGCGTTTTTTGGCGTGGACGCGCCGGCGCCGAGCTGCAGGATCGGATGGATCCGCGTTCCGGGCGGCGGAGTGCTCGAGATCTTCGCGTTCGAGCCGAAGCAGCCGCCGGTGCGCATCCCGTGGAACCGCGTCGGCCTGACACACATCTCCTTCAACGTGCGCAACCTGCCGAAGTGGCACGCCTATCTCGAGAGCAAGGGAGTGGAGATCGTCAGCAAGCCGGAGCGCTCGCCGCGCGGCCACTCGTTCTTCTTCGTGCGGGACTTCGACGGCAACCTGATCGAGCTGATGGATCTCGGCTACATGTACTACGTGCTCGGCTGGCTCGGGCCGGTGGGCGGGTGGATCTTCCGCCGGGGCATGTACGCCAAGTACTACCGTTGATTGCGGCAGCTTACGTGGCCGGATGGAGATCCTGGCGCAGCTGGCGGGCGCGATCGATGAGTGCGTGGAAGTCGGCGCCGTCTTCGGAGAGGAGCAGGCGCCCCTCGCAGAGAATTCGCAGCTCGAACTCTTGTTCGGCGAGCTGGACGATCTCGTAACAGAGGTCCCGGGTGGCTTCGCGGTCCCGCCAGAGCACGACGAGATCTTCGGTCACGCTGCCCTCCTGACGCACGGGGTGCCTTCCGGCGTACGCGCCCGCCTGCCACGCCCGTGCCAGTGGCGGGCCACCAACATTACGGTGCCTGCACCTTCGAGGTCATCGAGCCGGCGACGGCATTCCGGCTGGCGCTCCGGATTTCCGGCGCCGGGCGCGAGGCGGCGCCGAAAGAATCGTCAATTTGTGGCAGCCACCATTGACGTGCTGGCACCGCGGTTGCTCCCGCGTGCACACGTCGCCGTCCACCCTCGTTCCGACGCTTTCCCAGGAGGTCTGCCGTGATCACGTTCGCGCCGGGGAATCTTCGCGTCCCGCGCTGGACCCGCCCCGTCTATATGGTGGCCGCGGGCACCACCGACTTCCGCAAGCGGTACCCGGAGAAGAAGCTCGACGAGCTGTGCATGATGGCGTTCCGCATGCTGCTCGAAGAGAACGATCTCAGGCAGGATCCGCTCGAGGTCAAAGGCCACATCAACTTCGCGTGCTACGGAGAGTTTGCCGATCACTTCCAGGACCAGCTGCTCTGCGAGGCGAAGGTGCACGATTACCTCGGTCTCGACCTGCTGCCGAACGTCGGCATCAAGACCGGCGGCGCCACCGGCGGTTCGACGATGCTGATGGGCGCGACGACCGTGGCGAGCGGCATGAGCGACTGCACGCTCGTCCTTGGCTGGGAGCGCATGGACGAAGTGAAGACGTGGACCGGGAACTACTACATCGCCAGCGCGGCCTGCAAGGAGTTCGAGACGCGGCTGGCGCGCAACTACGCGAGCTACTACGCACCGATGGCCCGCCGCTTCCAGGAGATGTACGGCGTGGACGAGCGCGTGCGCGCCGAAATCGCGGTGAAGAACCGCGGCTATGCCTGCTCCTCGCCCTACGCCCAGCAGCCCGGGCGCCACACCGTCGACGAGGTGCTCGGGGGCGAGATCGTGTCCGACCCGCTCAGGTTTCTCGAATGCTGCGCGATGAGCGTCGGCTCGGCGGCCGCGCTCCTCTGCTCCGAGGAACTGGCCTTCCAGCTCACGGACCGTCCCGTGCGGCTGTACATCGCCGGAGGCTCGCACACGCTCAGGACGGGCGATCGCCGGCCGATGCGCATCTTGCTGCTCCCGCACGAGACCGAGGAGGGCTACGCGTCGCTCTATCGCGACATGGGGAAGCAGGACGGGCGCTGGCCCGGCTTCGAGAGCTTCGGCGCGACGCGCTTCGCGGCATACATGGCGTACCGCATGGCGGGCGTGCAGAACCCGATCGAGGATCTCGATCTCGTCGAGACGCACGACGCCTTCACGATCTCGGACCTCCAGACCTACGGCGACGTCGGCCTCACGCTCTACGGGCGGGAGCAGGACTACGTCACGTCAGGCGACTGCTACCTGAAGAACCCGCACACGGGCAAACCGGGCAAGTGCCCCGCGAATCTGTCCGGCGGGCTGCTCGGCACCATGCACGCCGTTGGCGCGACCGGGATCTTCCAGTGCGACGAGGTCTTCTGGCAGCTCCAGGGCAAGTACGACAGGTTCCACGGCGATCCCGCGCTGTGGCGGCGCTACGGCAAGGAAAAGCCCGCGGACTGGACGAGCCTGCAGGTGGACGACCCGCGGCGGGGCCTGGCGATTTCACACGCCGGTGTCGGCAGCCACGTCACGTGCGCCGTGCTCGAGAGAGCGTGGTAGCGAGGAGGACAGCGATGACCATGGCCAACGATGACAAGGTGACGCTGAGGGCCGTACCGGCCGCTGTCGAGTCCGTGCACGGCGCGTGGGTCGTGCAGCTCCCGCGCTTCGGCGCCGAAGGCACGCACTACCACACGTACGGGCTCCTGACGCCGTACTTCAAGGGGCTCGGCGAGGGAAGGCTGCTCGGCACGAAGTGCGTGAACCCGCGCTGTCCCGTCTCGAGCGGCAGCGGCGAGCTGTGGCTGCCACCGCGCGCCGACTGCCCGGATTGCCACCAGCCGATGACCTGGCAGGAGGTCAAGGAGCCGCGCGGCTACATCTACTCGTACACGCACGTGGAACGCGGGGGCACCGGGCTGGAAATCGCCTGTCCGTATTATCAGATCGACGTGAAGATCGACGGGGTGTGCACGATCATCAAAAGCTACCTGCTCGACCGGCGGCCGATTAAGATCGGCGAGCGGGTGCGCGCCAGGTTCCGTACCGGGCCGGAGGCGACGCACACGTGCCTGGATCTGTGCTGGGAGCTGGAGTGAACGACCCCGAGAACGCCTTCGAGCAGTTCGAGCGCGCGTGGCCTGCCTTCGCGGCGACGCGCGCGATCGACGCGCTGCGCGCGCGCGAGTTCCGCCGGCTGGACGAAGCCGGGCACGTGTACCTCGATTACACGGGCGGCTCGTTGTACGCCGAGTCTCACGTGCGGCGCCACATGGAGCTGTTGCTTCACCACGTCCTCGGCAACCCCCACTCGTCCAGCCCGGCATCGACGGTCGCCACCGATCTCGTCGAGAAGACCCGCGCGCGTGTCCTGCGGTTCTTCAACGCGAGGCCGGACGAGTACGCCGTCGTGTTCGCCGCGAACGCGAGCAACGCGCTCAAGCTGGTGGGCGAGGCGTACCCGTTCGGGCCGGGCGGCCACCTTCTCCTGACGTTCGACAATCACAACTCGGTCAACGGCATCCGCGAATTCGCCCGCGGCCGCGGGGCGCACATCACCTACGTGCCGCTGCGCCCGCCGGAGATGCGGACGCCGGACGCCGAAATCCGGCGCGCGCTCGACAACCGCCCGGCCGGCGGCGCCCCGAGCCTCTTCGCCTACCCGGCCCAGTCGAACTTCTCGGGCGTGCAGCACCCGCTCGAATGGATCGACGCGGCGCACGAGCGCGGGTGGGACGTGCTGCTCGACGCGGCCGCGTTCGCGCCGACCAACCGGCTCGATCTGGATCGCTGGCGTGCCGACTTCGTCACCGTGTCGTTCTACAAGATGTTCGGCTATCCGACCGGGGTCGGCGCCCTCATCGCGCGCTACGAGGCTCTCGAGAAGCTGCATCGCCCCTGGTTCTCCGGCGGCACGATTGCGGTCGCCTCCGTCGGGGCGGATCGGTATTTCATGGAGCGAGGGGCCGCCGCGTTCGAGGACGGCACCGTCGACTACGCGAGCCTGCCGGCGGTCCCCCTCGGCCTCGACCTCCTCGAGGAAATCGGGATCGACACGATTCACCGGAGAGTGCGGTGCCTGACCGGGTGGCTCATCGAGCAATTGCTCGCGCTGCGCCACCGGAGCGGCCAGCCGCTCGTGACGCTGTACGGACCGGCGGACACCGAGAGGCGCGGCGGGTCGGTCGCGATGAACTTCCGCGACGGCGCGGGCCGGTTCATCGACCACACGCTCATCGAGGCGCGCGCCGCCGAGCACGGCATCTCCCTCCGGACCGGCTGCTTCTGCAACCCTGGGGCGGGCGAGGTGGCGCTCGGTCTTGCGGCGAATGAATTGACGAACTGCTTCAACGTGGGAAGAAACGGCATGACGCGCGACGAGTTCCTCCGGTGCGTTGACGGCGAGAGCAGTGGCGCTGTGCGCGCGTCGATGGGACTTGCCAGCAACTTCGCCGACGTCCACGCGTTCGTGCGTTTCGCGGAGGAGTTGCTGGAATAGGTCGAGGAGCGTTGGCGTCGATGAGCGCAGAAATCTTCCAGGACTTCTACCCGGACGATGTGAGCCACTGTTACGGATGCGGGCGGCTCAACGAGCACGGGCTGCAGATCAAGAGTCAGTGGGACGGCGAGGAGACGGTTGCGACGTTTGTGCCGAAGCCGTATCACACCGCGGTTCCCGGCTACGTGTATGGCGGGCTGATTGCCTCCCTCATCGACTGTCACGGGACGGGAACGGCGGCCGCGGCGGCGTACCGCGCCGCGGGCCGCGAGCTGGGCAGCGGCCCGCCGCTCCGTTTTGTCACGGCGTCTCTCCGGGTCGACTACCTGCGCCCGACCCCGTTGGGGCCGCCGCTGGAGATTCGCGGCCGGGTCGAAGAGATCAGCGGGCGCAAGGTGATCGTGAGCGCCACGCTTTCCGCCGAGGGTCAGGTCTGCGCGCGCGGCCAGGTCATCGCCGTGCAGATGCCCGAGCAGATGATGCGGCGGTAGCCTTGCGCGCCGCCTTGGCGCGCCGGATCGGCTCCGCGAAGCACCATTCGTGCCCCTCCGGATCCGTCGCGGTGTAGCGGCGATGCCCGTACGACGTGTCGGTGAGCTCCTCGATAATCGTCGCACCAGCGTCGGCGCCCTTGGTCTGCGCGCCGGATCTGCGAAATCCGAACGCCTTCGCCAGGAACTTGAGGGCGTTGCCGGCGTCTTCGTAGTAGAGGTATGGGGTGATCGCCATCGGGCGCCTCCTCGGTGCCTCTTCCTCCTGCATGCCACCCGGCCCGACTCGCTATTGATGTCGCAGCGCGCTCAGCGGGTTCGTCCGGGCCGCGCGCCAGGCTGGAACAAGACTGGCAGCGGCCACGGTGCCCAGAACGATCGCGAGCGCACGCGCGAAGGCGGTGGCGTCGGTCGCGCTGACGCCGAACAGCACGGCGCCGAGAAGCCTGGTGAGGGCGAGTGCCACGACCACACCGAGGGCGGCGCCGATCGCGCCCAGCCCCAGACCGCGTCGCAGAAACCCGCGAACGATCGAACCGTCCGACGCGCCGAGCGCCGTCCGAATGCCGATTTCATGCGTGCTCTGTTTGACGACGTATGACACCAGGCCGTAGGTGCCCATCGCGGCGAGCGCCATGCCGGCGACGCCGAACAGGAACAGCATCTTCGCCGCCAGGTTGAAGAGAATCAGCGCCCCGTTGATTCCTCCAGCCAGCGGCCTGGCGTACAGAATCGGCAGGTCGGGGTCGAGCTTCGCGACGTGCGCGCGCGCCTGGTTCACGAGGACGTCGACGGGCGCCGGACCGCGGGTGTGCAGGATCATGTTCGATCGGTACGCCTGCAGGAACGGCAGGTACACGTACGGCCGCGGCGATTCGTTGATGCGCATGTACTTGACGTCGGCCGCCACGCCGATCACGGTGCGCCAGTCGCCGCCGGCCATCCGGACCCGCTTGCCGATGGCGTTTGCGGCACCCCCCCAGAATCGCTGAGCGAACGTCTCGTTCACGACCGCCACCGGCGCGGCCGCCTCGTCGTCGCGATCTTCGAAGGCCCGGCCCGCCTTCACGGCGATCCGGAGCGTGCGAAAGTAATCCGGACCGACCGCGTTGAACATGAACGTCAGATCTTCGCCACGGCGCGGGTCGTAGCCCTCAATCGAGATGCGCCGCGCGGGCGCATCCAGGAAGGCGAGAGGGGTGAAGGCCGCCAGAGTGGCGGATTCGACGCCGGGATCGGCACGCGCGGCGTCCAGCAGATCGCGGTAGAACACGCGGCCGCGTCGCCCGTCGTACCTGTTGTGCTTCACGTCGACCGCGACCGTGGTCACCTGGCTCGCGTCGAAGCCGGGATTCGCGCGGCGTGCCGCCTCGAGACTGCGTGTCACCAGTTCGGCGCCCACCAGGAGCAGGAGGGATACCGCGACCTGCGCGACCACGAGGCCCGCCCGCAGCCGCCCCCGCGATGCGCCGCGAGGGGACGCGTCCTCGTTGATGACCGACACCAGATCGACCCGCGAGCTTTGAAGCGCCGGCACGAACCCGAACACGAGCGCGCTCGCGCAGGCGACCAGCACCGCAAACGCCATGACGAGGCCGTCCACCGCGACATTGAAGAAGACCCGGTCCGGCGCCGCGAGCCGCTCGGCGTAGGTGACGATCACCGGGATCCCGCGCCGGGCGAGCAGGACGCCCAGCAGGGCTCCCGGCACGGCGAGGACCAGGTTCTCGACAATCAGCAGGCGGATGATTCGTGTCCGCGTCGCGCCCAGCGCCAGGCGCAGCGCGATCTCGCCGCGCCGCGAGACGCCGCGCACCAGAACCAGTCCCGCGATGTTCGCGCAGGCAATCATCAGCACAAGCAGGCCCATCGCGACCAGGACGCTCAACGTCGGCAGCATGATGATCGGCGCTCCACTCGGGGTCTGCCAGAACGGCGCGACCTTCAGCCGCTCGGCGGCATCCGCGGGCGGGCGCTCGCGCGCGAGCGTTTCCCAGAGCGCATTGGTTTCGGCGGCGGCGTTCGGCGCCGTCGCGCCCGGCCGCAGGTAGCCCTGCGGGTAAAAGAGCGCGGCGCGGCGGTCGGACAGGATGCCTGCCGGTGTCGTCTCCCGGCTTCCGAAGTTGAAGCCGAGCTGCGGCGCCATCGTCACCGGAATGTAGAGATCGACGTCGTACACCACCGTCGTGCCGTGGAACGTGGGGTCGGCCACGCCGACCACCGTCAACGGCTCGTTGTTGATCTCGAGGGTCTTGCCGACGATGGCCGGGTCCGCGCCGAAGTCGCGCCGCCAGAGGCCGTCGCTGAGCACGACGACCGGCTGCCGGCCGGGCGCCATCTCGTCCGACGGCAGGAGCGTGCGACCCACCTCCGCGCGGACGCCGAGGATCTGGAAGTAATTCCCGGTGACGATCTCGGCCCAGACCTGACGGGCGCTTCGGCCTCGACCCAGGGTGGCGTTGCCCACGATCGAGCCGAAGAGCCCCGAGAAGGCGCGATGGTGATCGCGAAGGTACTGGTAGTCGGGATACGACACGCGGACCTGGCGCCCCGTGCTCGTTTCGCCGAAGATGACGCGCAGCCGGGCCGAGCCGTCGACCCCGGCCATCGGGCTGAGCGCGATCCCTTTGAGCAGCGTGAACACCGCAGCGTTCACGCCGATGCCCAGCGTCAGGACGCCGACGACGGTGAGCGAGAAGGCGGGATTCTTCGCCAGCGTGCGAATCGCGTAGCGGACGTCGCGCATCAGATCGCGCAGGGCGTCGAGCCACCGGGGGGTCCAGACGCGCCGGGCCGCTTCGGTGGTCAGGGTGACGTTGCCGAACTCCCGCAGCGCCGCGTAGTGCGCGGTCTGTCGATCGACACCGTCGGCCACGCGCTCGTCCTCGGCCATCGCCAGGTGCGAGCGGATCTCGTCCTGGAAGTCGTCCTCGTCGAGACGAACGCGCCGCCGCCTGATCCAGGACAGGACCGACATGGGTTACTCCCTGGCGCCTGGCGCCGCCGCCGGCTTCATGACGCGACCGATCGCCTTGACCAGTTCGGCCCACCGCGACTCCTCGCGGGCGAGCTGCTGCTTTCCTTGCGCGGTGATCGTGTAGAACTTGGCGCGCTGGTTCGCCTCGGTCTGGCCCCATTTCGCGCTCACCCAGCCTCTTTTCGCGAGCCGCTGCAGCGCGGGGTAGAGGGAGCCGGCTTCGACCTGCAGCACGTCGGACGATTGCGCGCGGATCGTCTGTCCGATCGCGTAGCCGTGCTGCGGTCCCCACTGGAGCGTGCGGAGGATCAGCATGTCGAGCGTGCCGTGCAGGAGATCGGTGCGCGCGTCGGGACGGGAGGAATGAAGTGCCATAGTATAGAGAGTCTATACCTATGGTAGTAGAGTGTCTATAGGGTCGTGTCCGAGAGGACGTCACCGCAGGGGGTCGGCGCCGCCCACGCCAGCCACGTTCCCCAGGTCAGCGCGAACGTGAGGTTGACTCCACGACCCGCGCCAATAGAATGGCCCCACCTTGACACCTCGCTCGGGCAGGCGCGGAGACTGGGGCCAACCGAGCGCCAGGAAGATGGCGCCGTACACCCATACGACGTCAGGCTGCCGCCACCTACGGCAAACGCCACGAGGAAGCGATGGGATTGTATAGTCGGTACATCCTTCCGAGGGTCGTCCACTTCACGTGCGGCTTGAAGCCGAACACGCGCCAGCGCGAGAAGGTGGTGCCGCGCGCCCGTGGGCGCGTTCTCGAAATTGGCATCGGCTCCGGCTTGAACTTCCCGTTCTATGATCCGACGAGGGTGGCGAAGGTCTGGGGCCTCGATCCGTCGCCCGAGATGACCCGCATGGCCGAACAGGCCGCGCGCTCGCTCCGCTTCGAGGTGGAGTTCATCGGCTTGCCCGGCGATGAGATCCCGCTTGAGGACAAGAGTGTCGACACGGTACTCGTGACGTACACGCTCTGCACTATTCCGGACACAACCCCCGCGCTTCGGCAGATGAGCCGGGTTCTCCGCCCGGGCGGCGAGCTAATTTTCTGTGAACACGGGGCAGCGCCGGATGCGAGCGTCCGCCGTTGCAGTGGGTCAGCCCCGAAACGGGTGATCGGTCCTGCGCTGCTCGCCGGACAATAAGCAGGTTTGCGTCACGGGGCGCGTGACTGGCGGTCGAGTGCGATTCGGTTCCGGCCAATCTCAGCAGAAGCTCCCGGTCGAATATCGGCCGTGAAGGCGTCACATTTCACCATTCGCTTTTTGATCGTACAAGCGAATTCTTCGGAACGACGCCGGAACGTACTAGCGCAGTTTCTTGACAGACCTACCAGAACATCGTAGAATTTATGGTACCTGGTACCGTAAATATGGGAGTGAGCGTTGGCTCAGCAACCCCGAAGGGTGGTCGACAAGCGATACCTCGTCGCCATTCCTGTTCCTTCGCTGGATATCAACGGGACGCCGCTGAACAAAGGCGAAATCGACGAGTGGGTCAAGAAGACGCTGGACGAATTGACCGAGTGTTTTGGCGGCGCGATGCCAATCGCCGCGCCGGGAACAAATATCCTTGACGGTCAACTTCTGTACGAGAAGGACCAAGTAGTTGTGATGTCCGCATGCGATTCGCGAAAAGAGTTCCTTCGATACCGCAGGCGAATTGAGGCGTTCGCAGAGCAGATGCGGCGCGATTTGCGCCAATACGCGGTGTTTGTACTCGCCTGTCCGTCGGACTCCTTTCTGGTCGAGATTGCCTCTGGACCAGAAGAGAGTCCGTGATTCACGGACTGGCTCGATTTTCAGTACGAGGTGATTCAATGCCCCGTCATTCAGCAGGTGTTCAGACGATTGAGGTCGTTCGAGACGACGAACTGAAGGCCAAAGAGAGGGAAGCTACGGCGACATTCCGGAAGGTCTTTCCGGAAGCACCGCCGTTGAAGCTTTATCGA
Organism: Acidobacteriota bacterium; assembly: GCA_016184105.1. Taxonomy (NCBI): domain Bacteria; kingdom Pseudomonadati; phylum Acidobacteriota; species Acidobacteriota bacterium. The sequence continues at coordinate 125,762 of JACPDI010000028.1, read as the reverse complement.
ACCTCTGATGGTCGAATCGGATTCCAGGTCGCCATTGGGCTGTCGCCCGGCGACCGCAAGCTCTTTAACGACGCCTATGCCGCGGTAATGAAAATCCTCGGCGAGAAAAGGGGCCGTCCTCGCGGCACGAGAAAGGTGCAGGCGAAGCTTCGTTTGACCGAGGACGTGTACAAAGCCCTCAAAGCGACCGCCGACAGCTCTCACAAGTCGCTGTCCAGCGTTGTCGAAGATCTCGCCTATCGAGCCAGGATCGTGGGATAGGTTGTCGAGTGTTCCGAGAGCCGCCATAAGCGGCGCAGGCCCGCCTTCGCCGGGGCTACGGCGAGACAGACTTCGCGTGAGGGATGCTCGCTGACTCGCCCGGACGAGGCTCGCCTGAAAGGCGAGCGAAGACTGGTGGAGGCGGCGGGAGTCGAACCCGCGTCCGAAAGTACGTCGCCGTAGGAATCTACATGCGTAGCCGCTCTTGTTGTCTCGCGCCCAGCGTCAAAGAGCGACGGAAAGCGATGGGCGCCAGCCCCGAAAAGTCTCGCCGCCACGGTCCGAGACAGCCCGTGGCGACCAGCCTGCTGAATGACGCTCAGCCCCAACCCGCAGGCTGGAAGAGGTGAGCGTCGCTGCTATTTAGGCAGCGAGAGCGAGCTGCGTGTCCGCAGTTATGTTTGTTTCCACCGGATTAGCGAGTCAGTGGTGCTCGGCATGCATCCCGCGGTCCTTTACCTCCGTCGAAGCCGTATCGCCCCCCTACGGTGAGAACCGACGAAAAAGGCGGCCGCATCCGGCCGCCTCGCAACCCCTATTCTACGACCCCGGGGGCCCCCCGGGCAAACTCGTGGGCCACGGCGGGTCACATCGGCTCATCCGCGCTGGGCCCGTAAATCTGGGGCACGGTCGAGCCCATCGGCCGGAGGTAGGTGGAGATCTGGCCGCGATGGTGGATGATGTCGAAGAGGAACCCCCACGCGTTCTGGTAACCCGTCTCCTTCATCACTTCCTGCCCGCCGTACATGAACGGCACCGGCTTTTCCCAGCGCGCAGCCTCGAGCGCGTGCATGCGGCGCGTGAGATCGTCATGGTGCCTGTCGTAGGTCGCCAGCACCTCCTTCATCGTCGCCGGCGTGGGGACGTCGGCCCACTCGAGCACCCCTTTCTCGAGCCCGTCTCCGAGCACGATCTCTTCCCGCACGATCGTCCACGCGATCTCGCGCGCGGTGCGCGACCTGGGATCCGGCCGGTAGTCCGACCCGTCCGGGATCCGCGAGAGCACCTTCCGTGTGGCCGCCGCCTCCTTGTCCCAGAAGCCTAGAAACAGATCTTTTTCGTGGCTCATACGACCTCCTCCCCAGACGGGATAGGGTAGGCGAACAAATGGCGAAAGTCAACTTAATAGTGGATCCTTCCGGCGAGCCTTCAACGGCGTCTCCAGGAACCTGACGAGCGGCGCGATGGCGCGGAACGTCTTCAGCAGCTCCGGGTAGAACCGCGGGCTGGAGGCAAACGACGCGGGCCACTCGCGCCCCACGAGGATCTGCCGGTACTTCAAGAAGTCTCCCGCAGGATGATCCGCAGGGAAGCCGCGCGGCATGCGCGACAGGCGGCCGCCCTCGATTTCGCCGAACAGCCGCCTGAACGCCGGCGCCCGGACGATGCGCGCGAGATCGCGGTGGCGGGCGGCAATGTGCTCGCGCAGGAGCTGCACGGTTTCAGGCGGCGGCATGTACACGCCGCCGCCCGCGTAGACCGACGCGCCGGCGATCTCGAAGTACAGCGCCGGCCCCTCGTGGCGCGGCGCGAAACGTGACGGAAAGATCGCGGAGACGTGCGTCTTGAGCGGCGTCTTGTTCTCGCTGAAGCGCGTGTCGCGATAGATCCGATAGCGGGACACGCGCGGCGAGGCGAGCAGATCCGGCGCGAACCGCCTCAAGTCGACGGCGAGCCGCTCGATGACGGCGTTCATCGGCGCGTCGACGAGCGCGTCGAACTCCTCGCGCCGCGCGCGGAACCATTCACGATCGTTGTTGCGCTTGAGCGCGCGCAGGAAACGTACGGCACCGGCGGGAAAGCGCGGCGACCGCTGAGGCTTGTGCGGGACCATCCCTACGAGGATAATTCCAGAAGCTCCCGACGCGCACGCACACACCATGTCTGTCGAACAGCAGATCCGCGACGCGCTCCTCCAACTGGCGTCTTCGCTGCAGCAGGACATTTCGGGACGCGCGACCGCCATCGCGAAGGATGTGGCCGGCGCGGCCGAGCGGGACCGCGCTGCTGCGGAGGCCCGTGCCGCATCAGAGCTGGCGGAGCAAATCGCCGCCGTGCGCGCGGAAGCCGACCGGCGCGTTGGCGCCGAGGGGGCGCGCGTGCGCGGCGAGCTGGAAGCGGCAAACGCCGACGAGCTCGGCAAGCTGCGCGCGGAGATCGAGCGCCTCCGCGACGAGGCGGAAACCGCCGCGGCCGAGCTTGCGCTGGTGCGCGATCGGGCGCTCGCCGCCGAGCAGACCGTCGAGAAGGCACGCGAGGCGGAAACCGCCGCGCGCGCGCAGGAGCGCCACGACGAGATGGCGACGCTCGATCGCCTGATCGGCGCGGTGCGCCGCATCGGCGAAGCGGCCGCGCTTTCCGATGTCCTCGCCGCGCTCGCCGGCGCCGTCGGCGCTGAAACGTCGCGCACCGGAGTCTTCGTCGCGGCGGGCGCGTCGTTCCAGCCCTTCCGCCTGCACGGTTTCAGCGAACCGGAGGGGCGGCCGATCTCCCGCTCGGAGGCCGCCAACTTGACCCGCGGGCTGCCGTTCGCGCCGCTCCCTCCCGATCGCGCGGGCTTCTCCGTGCCGATCGACATCAGCGGACAGACGGTCGCGATCGTGTACGCGGATGATGTGTCGGCGAATCCCGCGGCGGTGCCCTCGCCGTGGCCCGAAGCGATCGAGATTCTCGCGCGCCATGCGGCGCTCCGCCTCGAGACGCTCACGGCGCTCCGCACCGTCCAGGCGCTCGGCGCAGGACGTCCGGCCACCGGTTCAGCGCCGGTGGCCACCCTTGGCACGGGCGCGACATCGACGGAAGACGATCAGAGCGCCCGCCGTTACGCGCGGCTCCTCGTCTCCGAGATCAAGCTGTACAACGAGGCGTCGGTACGGCTCGGCCGGCAGAAGCACGACCTGCTCACTCGTCTCCGCCCGGAGATCGACCGCGCCCGCCGGCTCTACGAGGAACGCGTCCCGGCACACGTCCCCTCGCGCGCGACCTACTTCGACGACGAGCTGGTGCAAACGCTCGCCGATGGCGACCCGGCGCTGCTTGGAAGGGGCTGACGTTCTACCTTTTGCCCTTTTCCTTGGTAAGCGATGCGGCGTAATGGGCGCTCCAGGAGCGCAGCGGCGAGCGTTCCAGCCACGCCTCGAGGCTGCGCAGCGCGTCGAGCACGGGCCGGGGCGTGAAGTCCGGCAGGAACGTGAAGTAGTCCACGTGCGCGTTCCACCGCGCGCCGGGCACCGCCGGCAGGCGCGTCGGCCTGACCCAGCGTTCCGTTCCCTCATCGATCTCGCACATCAGCGGGAAGAAGTAGCTCATGTAGAACCGGAAGAGCGGATTCTCGGTGTTGATTTCGTGCAGGAAGAAGATCCCGCCGGGCTTGAGCACGCGCACGATCTCCGCAAGCACCAGGTCGCGCTTCACGGGGTCGATCACGTGGTGGATCACGTTGATGCTGTAAGCGAAGTCGAACGTGTCGTCCGGGAAGGGCAGCCGCTCGGCATCGATCGCCTGGAACGCGACCGTGCAGCCGCGGCCGGACGCGTAGCGCTTCGCGTGCGCAATCTGATCGGCCGCCTGATCGAGCGCGTCGATGCGGTAGCCCCGCGCTGACATCTCGCACGCGTACCAACCCTGCCCGCAGCCGATGTCGACGCCGCGAGCGCCCGCCCGCACGCCTGTCTCCTCGAGCCGGCGCCGCATGAACGACACCTTGCGATCGAGCAGCCGCTCGCGGATATGCAGCGGGATCTGCTCCTCGTACCCCGCGGCAATCTCGTCGAAGTGCTGCGCCGCGGACGAGGGGCGCAGGAACGCCACGAGCTGCCGGCGAGAGGCGAGCAGGGTCAGGAAACCCAGGCCGACGGCGTACCAGGAGGTGCCGGCGCGAAAGACGGCGACGATCGCCGCGGCCGCCTCGGCGCGGAGGCCGTGCGCCTCCAGCAGGATCAACGTCGTCGAGCCGGCGATCCCCGTGCCGAGCGGAACGCCCGCGATGCCGCCGAGCAGCGTGCCACCCGCCATGGCCTCGGCGGCGATGGCCAGCGAACGTGGCTCGCCGGCGATCCGGAGCGCCGCGAGGAGCGCGAGGACGGCGAGCGCCCAGGCCGCCGCCGTGCTGAGGAATGTCACGGCGAGCACGATGGGGCGCGCCAGCGCGCGGATCCGGGCGGAGCGGCTGCCGCGCAGCAGCGACAGCGCGACGATCCATCCAGCTCCCGCGGCCAGCGCCCACGGCAGCTCGCCGCGTGCGAGCAGGAAAAACAGGAGCAGGACGATCGCATCGGTCGCGCGCTCGACGAGCCAGACCAGCGCGACGGCGACCCGCGCGTTGGCGAACCGCGCGGAGAGCAGCTGCGCGCGGATCAGCTCGCCGACGTAAAACGGCGTGGCGATCGCCGGCAGCGTGGCGAAGTAGAGCCGGACTCCCTCGCGCGTCGGGACGCGTACGTCCATCCGCCTCACCAGGAAATTCCAGCGCAGCCACCTGAGCACCAGGTTGACCGTCGTCAACACGGCGGCGAGGAGCAGCGCGGCGACGAGCGCGGCGGCGTGCGTGCGCGCGTAGCCGGTGCCCGTGCTGCCGAACCAGAACGCGGAAACGGCGATGCCGAGCGCGGCGGCCGACGCGACCAGGATTGTGAGGAGCCGGGAGCGGAGCAAGCCACTCATGATACTGCAGGGCTTTGGCGCCCGCGCGAAGGGGCGGCGGCTGTTGACTTGCCGGATCCGCGTCCCCATAATCCGAAGGGAAGCGCAATGACACGCCGAATCGCTTCCACCGTCACCTCGCTGGTCCTTGCCGCGTTGTTTTTCAGTTCAGCTTCCGTTCGCCCCGCGCGATCGCAGGATCGCGCGGCGTTGCCCGCCGTGGCGCTCGAGCCGACGGCGCACGCGCCGATCCCGCGCGATCCCGGCGCGCTGTGGCTGGCGCCGGGCGGCGAAGCCGGTCGTACCGGACAGGCCGGAGCGCTGTTGAAGGTCGCTCAAGGTATCGAGCGCTTCAACGAGCAGCGGTTCGCCGACGCGCTGCCGCTGCTTCGCGCCGCGGGCGTGGCCGGCTCGCCGCTGGCGGACTACGCCGTGTACTACGCCGGGCTCGCCGAGCTGCGGCTCAACGATGTGACCGCGGCGCGGCGCACGTTATCGGCCCTGAAGGATCGACCGCTCGAGGGCTATCTGGCCTACGCGTCGGTCCTGGCGCGCGGCGAGGCCGCGGAGCTCGACAACGATCACGCCGCGGCGTCGGCCCTCTACGAGCAGCTCGCGGCAGGCAGGCCGCTCGAGCCGGAGGTCGTCGTTCACCGTCTCGGGCGCGCGGCGCTGGCCGCCGGTGACAAGCAGAAGGCGGTGTCCTCGTTCCTGCGCCTCCGCTACGAGTTTCCGCTCAGCGACGAAGCCGCGCTGGCCGACGTGGAGCTCGAGCGCCTGTCCGGCGTGGAGCCGCGGCCGAACAGCCCGGCGACCGTCAAGCAGGAGTTCGCGCGCGCGGAGCAACTGTTCGCGTCGCGCCGCTACGCGCAGGCTCGCGAGGCGTTCCAGTCGATCCGTCAGCTCGCCTCCGGCGAGGAGCGCGACCTTGCCGATCTGCGGGTGGCGGAGAGCGATTTCTACCTGCGGCGCTACGCGTCGGCGCGCGACGGCCTGCGCGGGTTCCTGGCGGCGGGCGGGCGCGAGGCCGAAGCCCAGTTCTTCCACCTCGCCGCGATCCGCGAGCTGGGCCAGCACGAAGAGTACTTGTCGCGGGTGCGCGCGCTCGTGGACGCGCACCCCGGCAGCTCGTGGGCCGAGGAAGCGCTGAACAATCTTGGCACGCACCACATCCTTCAGAACGAGGATGCGGAGGCGGCCGAGGCGTTCCGCGAGCTGCTGCGCCGCTTTCCGAAGGGGAGCCGCGCCGAGCGCGCGGCCTGGAAGGTTGGCTGGTGGGAGTACAAGAACGGCAACTACGCCGAGACCGTCCGCATCTTCGAGTCGGCCGCCGCGACGTTCTCCCGATCCGACTACCGGCCGTCGTGGGTGTACTGGGCCGCTCGGTCACGCGAACGCATTGGCGATCCCGCGCGCGCCGCGGCGCGCTACCGGCTGGTCACCGCTGATTACCTGAACTCCTACTACGGGCGCCTGGCGGTGCGGCGCCTCGAGGGGATCGACAAGGTGGCTCGAGCGGCGTGGGCCGCTCCGGCCGCGCCGAGGCAGGAAGCGGACGTGGCGGTGGCGCTCCCGCCGACGGCGGACCGCATCCGGCTGCTGCTCTCCCTGGGGCTCGAGCTGGACGCGCTGAACGAGCTGCGATACGCGCAGCGACAGTGGGGAACGTCGCCCGCGCTAGACGCCACGATCGCGTGGGTCTATCACCGTCAGGGGGACCTGCGTCGTGCGATCAACCAGATGAAGCGCGCGTACCCCCAGCATCTCAGCGCCGCAGGCGGCGCGGCGCTGCCGGACGAGCTGCTCCGCGTCATCTTTCCGCTCGACTACTGGCCGGCGATCCAGAAGCACTCGCGCGCCCGGCGTCTCGATCCCTATCTGGTCGCGGCGCTGATCGCGCAGGAGTCCACGTTCGATCCGGAGATCCGATCCGCGGCCAACGCATACGGCCTGATGCAGGTGGTGCCGGGGACCGGCCGGCGGCTCGCCCGATCGCTCGGGATCCGCTACCGCGGCGTTGGCACGCTCACCAGCGCGGACACCAACGTGCGCATGGGCACGCTGTACTTCTCGCGCCTCGTCGAGCAGTTCGGCGGCGTGCACCTGGCGCTCGCGGCCTACAACGCCGGCGAGAACCGCGTCGTGCGCTGGCTCGCGGAACGGCCGGGGCTCGAGCGCGACGAGTTCATCGACGACATCCCGTTCCCCGAGACGCAGAACTACGTGAAGAAGATTCTCGGAACCGCCGAGGACTACCGCCTCCTCTACGGCGGGAAAGCCGCGGAACAGGGCCAGAGGCCGAAGGCCCAATCCGGCAAGCGGCGGTGAAACCCGATAAACTCACAGTTTCATGTCGTCGTTGACCACGTATGCCGCCGCGGTCTGCGCGGCGGCCGGGGCCTGGTTCGTCCGAGGTGCCCTGGCGGTCCGATCGGCCACCTCCGGCGCGGCGAAGATCGGCCTCCTGCCCCCCTGGTGGGAGCTGGCGCTGTTCGTCCTTGCGGGCATCTGCGCGGTGTATCTCTTCAAACCGTCCCGCGACCGCGTGACGCCGCTGTTCATCACGTTCCTGTGCGTGCTGCCGTGGATGCCTGGCGTGAGCACGCCAGCGCTGCTCGTGTGGACCGGGCCGCTCGCCGCCGGCGTGTGGATCGCGGCCGCGCTCGCGACAATAAGGGGTCGGGAGCCTTTTTACGTTTTTCGTAAAAAGGCTCCCGACCCCTTATTGGCCGCCACCGCCGCGTTCATCTTTTTTGCGGCGATCGGGTTCGGCGCGCGCGAGATGGTGCCGGGCGGCGACGAGCCGCACTACCTGATCATCGCGCAGAGCCTCCTCTACGACGGCGACGTGAAGATCGAGAACAACCACGCGCGCGGCGATTACGCCCCGTACTTCCAGGGGACGCTGCGACCCGACTACTGGGTGCGGGGGACCAACGGCGCCATCTACTCGATTCACGCCCCCGGCCTGTCCGCGATCGTCGCGCCCGCCTATCTCATCGCCGGCTATCGCGGCGTCGTGTTCCTGCTGCTGGTGATCTCGGCGGCGGGCGTCGCGCTGGCGTGGAAACTGGCGTGGGATCTGACGGGGCAACGATCGGCCGCGTGGTTTGCCTCGGCGGCGCTCGCCGCCGCCACGCCGATCGCGTTCCATTCCTTCACGATCTATCCAGACGGCCCCGCCGCGGTGCTCACGCTGACGGGCGCCTGGGCGCTGCTGCGCATGTCACGTGCGACGTGCGACGTGCGACGTGCCACGTGCCTTCCGGTGCGGACGGTGTGGCTCCTGCATGGCCTCGGGCTCGCGCTGCTGCCCTGGCTTCACACGCGGTTCGCGATCCTTGCCGGCCTCCTCGGCGTGTTCATCCTGTTGCGAATGCCGCGCACGCGCGAAGGGCTCTCGCGCGCGGCCGCGTTCCTCGTCTTTCCCGTTCTCCTGGGCATGGCCTGGTTCGCCTATTTCTGGGTCATCTACGGCACGCCCAACCCCGACGCGCCGTACGGCGACTTCTTCAAGACGCAAAGCTCGTGGTCGTTCGTCACGGGGGGCCTGGCCGGCGTGCTCTTCGACCAGCAGTTCGGCATGATGACCTACGCGCCCGTGTTCCTCATTGCGTTCGCGGGGTGGGTCATCCTCCTGAGGCGCGAGCCGCGCCTCGCGCTCGAACTGGCGGTCATCGTCGTTCCCTACATGATTGCGACGACCCACCTGCGCATGTGGTGGGGAGGCTGGAGCGCGCCGGCGCGGTTTTCGGTGGCGGTGCTATGGCTCGCGCCGCTGCCGATGGCCGTTGCGTGGTCGCACGCGCGGTCGCGGGCGGGGCGCGGAACGGCCGTCGCGACGCTCGTCATCTCGGCGCTGACCACGACGGCGCTCGCGTACGTGGACGGCGGCCGGCCCGCGTACAACGTGCGCGACGGCTACGCCCTCTGGCTCGAGTGGCCCTCCGGTGTGGCCGACCTGCCGCTCGGCTTCCCGAGTTTCTTCCGCTGGCACACCAGCGAGCGGCTGCTGCACCTGCAGATCCTGGCCGCGCTTGCGCTCTTCGTCGCCGCGTTCGTGCTGCTTCGCCGGCTCGACCGCCGCGTGCGCGGCACCGGCGCGTTCACCCTGCTGATGATGGCGATCTACGCCGCGGCCGGCACGGCGATGCTCCTGGTGCTCTGGCGCGTGAACGATTCGCCCGGCGTGCGCCCGTCGGCCTCGCAGCTGAAGCTCCTCAGCGCGGCACAGGGCGACCGGCGGATCGCGGTCGAGTACCGCGGCAGGCAGGTGCGGCGCCTGCCCGTCGACGCCGGCCTGCAGGCCCTCGCGATCGAATCGCCGCCTCGGATGCGCGGCGGCGACAATCCGCCGGCGCTCGTGCTCCCGGGATGGTTTCCCGCGGGCAGATATCGCATCAGCGCCGAGGCGAAGCCAGGGTCTGCGTACGAACTGCTCGTGCTCCGCTCTGGAACACCCATCGCGACCGGCACGGCCGGCGACGATGGCCCGCGGCTGGCGTTCGACGTTCTCCTGCCCGTCGACGTGCCCGCGATCATCCTGCGCGGCGCGGGACTGGAACGGGGCAGCCTCACGCCTCTGCACGTCGCGACGCGCCGCGAGCGCCTGGCGCGCGCGCGCGCGAGCACCGCACGGCGCTACGGCCGCACGCTCGTGTGGTTTCTCGATGGCGACGCGTTCAACGAGCCGGAAGGGCTCTGGATTCGCGGCGGGGCGGAGTCGGACATCGTGATCCAGCCGGAGGCGGGGAGCCGCTCGACGCTCCTCCTCAGGAACGGGCCCGTGCCGAACGAGGTGGGACTGCAGGCGGGAGACGGCGCGTGGAAGCAGTCGGCATCGCTGCGCCCGGACGAGGAACGCGAAGTGGAGGTGCCCATCGACCCGCAGCGCGGCGCCGCGCTCGTGCGGATTGTGTCCCGCGGCGGGTTCAGGCCGTCAGAGGTGGACCCGAAGAGTACCGACAGGCGGTATCTGGGGGTGTGGGTGTCACCGCACTAGTCCATGGGGGAACCGCAGAGGACGCGGAAGGCGTCCCCCGCGGTTTCTTCCCTAAAACCTCGCGACGCCCCCAAAGTAGAGCCCCCTCAGCGTCATGTCTCCCGTGTCCTTGTCGAACAGGTAGTTGACACCGAGGCTGCGGTAGCCGACCTGTGCGCCCAGGTTGCGGTTGATGTTGAACGTGCTGTTGAGGTCCCAATCGATGAACGTCGCCTCGTACTTCTCCTGGATCGTGGGAACCTTCAACGCCGTCAGCTCGAACGTGATCGACACGCTCGGGTGAACGTACACGCGCCCCACGCCGCCAATCGCGGGGATGGGCGCCTTTGCGTGCGTGAATTCCGTTCCGACCAGCCTGTTCGACAGCGTCGCGGTCACGTCCGTGTACTTCACGTCCAGGATCAGCCCCGCGTAGCCCTTGTCGTTGTACACGAAGTCGTACTCGTAGCCGAAGCGCCACTGCTTCCACTCCAGCTCGGAATCCACCGGCAGGCTGATATCGAAGCGCTGGGCGTTGAACTCGATGCTGCGCGTCAGCGTGGCGCTCTGCGTGTACTTCACCGGCGTGTAGCCGATGCGGAACTTCGACTTCTTCGTGGGGCGCAGGACGATTCGAAGGTCGCCGAACTGCTTCTTCGTGAGCCCGAGGTCGTTGACGAAATCGATCTCGCTCCCGACCCGGCCGAGCGCCTCACTCGAGATGACGATGTCGGGAGTGGGATTCCAGAACCCGCCGGCGATCTCGACGTGATAGTCCTCGCCGGGAGGAGTCGTCGAGGCGGGGCGGGCACCGTATTGTGCGTGGGCCGGCGACGTCATCAGCCCCAGGAGAAAAACGCCGCACGCCGTCGCGACGGCAAACGAGAGTCGTGTACGCATGGCTCCTCGCGCCCCGAAAAGTGTCACGATTGCCTCGAGCGGACTCGAGGGTGTCTAAGGGGAAGCCTGCTGGGAGAAGGCTCATCAAGGATAGCACATATACTTGTTGAGATGGGGACCGCGTTCCGCCGCCTGCTGCCGTACGCACTCAGGGTCAGGCGCCAGTTCGCCCTCGGCCTCGCGTGCGCCGCGATCACGACCGCCGTCTCGCTCGCGTCGCCGTGGATCCTGAAATACGCGATTGACGATCTCACCGTGGGCGTCACCCGCGCCAAGCTCATCACCTACGCGGCCACGCTCCTCGGCATTGCGCTCGTCGGTGGCTACTTCCGCTTCCTGATGCGCCGCATCATCGTCGGCGCCTCGCGGATCATCGAGTACGACCTGCGCAACGACTTCTTCGGCCACCTGCAGAAGCTGCCCGTGAGCTACTTCCAGGAGCGCAGGACCGGCGACCTCATGTCGCGCGCCACCAACGACCTCAGCGCCGTCCGCATGATGATCGGCCCCGCCGTCATGTACTCGACGACGACGCTGATCGTGTTCGTCGTGGCGCTGACGCTGATGATCTCGATCGACGCGAGGCTGACGCTCATCGCGCTGATCCCGCTGCCGTTCGTGTCGATCTCGGTCAAGTACTTCGGTTCGGTCATCCACCGCCGCTTCGAGAGCATCCAGGAGCAACTCGCCGACATCACGGCCGTCGCGCAGGAAGCCCTCTCCGGCGTCCGGGTCGTGCGCGCGTACCGGCAGGAGGACGCCGAGTTGGCGCGGTTCAGGGCCGCCAACCAGGAGTATTTCGACCGGAACCGGTCGCTCATCCGGATCCAGGGGCTGTTCTTCCCCAGCATGTCCCTGTTCCTGGGCCTCGGCGCGCTGCTCCTGCTCTGGATAGGCAGCCGCGAAGTGATCCGCGGCCGGATCACGCTCGGCGAGTTCGTCGCGTTCAACTCGTACCTGGCGATGCTGAGCTGGCCGATGATTGCATTCGGCTGGGTGACGAACATGATGCAGCGGGGGATGGCGTCGTGGAAACGCATGCTCGACGTGCTGGACGCCGAGCCCGCCGTGATCACCCACGCGCCTCCGGGCCGCCCCGTCGTCCCGGTCATCGCGCGTGGTGGCATCGAGATCAGGGATCTGACGTTCAGCTACAACGGGACCGGCGAACCCGTTCTGCGCAGCGTCTCGGCGAAGATCGAACCCGGCCAGACGGTGGCGCTCGTCGGGCCCACCGGATCGGGCAAGTCGGCGCTGCTGTCGCTGCTGCCGCGCCTGCACGAGCCGCCGCCGCGCAGCGTCTTCATCGACGGCGTGGACGTCCGCGACATCCCGCTCCCGGTGCTCCGCAGGGCGATTGGCTTCGTGCCGCAGGAGCCGTTCCTGTTCTCGGACACCGTGGCCAACAACATCGCGCTGGGGGTGGAGGCGGAAAGTGGGACAGTCACACTTTCCGCTCGCTCACAGGAAAGTGTGACTGTCCCACTTTCCGCGGTCCTTTCCGCGGTCCGCGAGGCCGCGGCGGTCGCGCGGCTCGACAAGGACATCGAGGCCTTCTCGAAGGGCTTCGACACGATGGTCGGCGAGCGCGGGATCACGCTCTCCGGGGGACAGAAGCAGCGCACCGCCATTGCGCGCGCGATCGTGACCGACCCGCCCATCCTCGTCCTGGACGACGCGCTGTCGGCGGTGGACACGTATACGGAGGAGGAAATCCTGACGCGGCTCAAGCAGGTCATGAAGCAGCGCACGTCGCTGATCGTCTCGCACCGGGTGTCCACCGTCCGCCACGCGGACCAGATTTTGGTGCTCGACGAGGGGCGGATCGGCGAGCGCGGCCGCCACGACGAGCTGGTCGCGCAGGGGGGCGCGTACGCGGAGCTGTACCGCAAGCAGCTCCTCGAGGAGGAGCTGACCGCGAGCTAGCATGTCGTCGTTCCATCACGAAGAAGACGTCATCGGAAAGGCCTACGACGCGCGCCTCATGCGGCGGCTGCTCGGGTACCTGCGGCCGTACCGCCCCCAGGTGGCGCTCGCCCTCGTGGCGATCATCTTCGCATCCGTCCTGCAGCTCGCTCAGCCGTACCTGACCAAGATTGCCATCGACCGCTACATCGCGGCCGGCGACCTGCAGGGGTTGAACGGCGTCGCGCTCGCATTCCTGTTCGTCCTGCTCGGCTCCTTCACGCTCGAGTACGTGCAGACCTACACGATGCAGCTGACCGGCCAGCGCGTCATGTTCGATCTGCGGATGCAGATTTACGGTCACCTGCAGCGGCTGGACGTGCGTTTCTACGACCGCAACCCCGTCGGCCGGCTGATGACGCGGGTCACCACGGACGTGGACGTCCTCAACGAGATGTTCACGTCCGGGGTCGTCACGGTGTTCGGCGACCTGTTCACGCTGCTGGGCATCATGATCGTGATGCTCACGCTGGACTGGCGGCTGGCGCTCGTGTCGTTCCTCGTCCTGCCGCTCATCGGGCTCGTGACGCAGTGGTTCCGCCGCAACGTGCGCGAGTCGTACCGCGTCGTCCGGATCTGGATCGCGCGCATCAACGCGTTCCTGCAGGAGCACATCAGCGGCATCTCCACGATCCAGCTGTTCAGGCGCGAGCCGCGCACGTGTGCCGCCTTCGACACGATCAACGCGACGCATCGCAACGCGAACATCGACTCGATCTTCTACTACGCCGTGTTCTACCCGGCGATCGAAGTGATCGGCGCGCTGGCCGCGGCCCTGATCATCTGGTACGGCGGCGGCCGCGTGCTCGAGGGGACCGCCACGCTGGGCGCGCTCGTCGCCTTCCTCCAGTACTCGCAGCGCTTCTTCCGCCCGATCAGCGACCTCTCGGAAAAGTTCAACGTGCTGCAGGGCGCGATGGTGTCGTCCGAGCGGATCTTCCTGCTGCTGGATACGCCGGTCGAGATCGGGCGCGAGGGGTACGCGGAGGAAGAATGGCAAGAGGAAAACGGGAAAAGGCAACAGGGTAAGGTCAAAAGGGAAAAAGAGCCGTCGATCGTGTTCGAGGACGTGTGGTTCGCCTACGACGGCGCGAACTACGTGCTGAAGGACCTCTCGTTCGAGGCCGCGGCGGGCGAGCGCGTGGCGATCGTGGGCGCGACCGGGGCGGGCAAGTCCACGATCATCAACCTGCTGCTGCGCTTCTACGACGTGAGCAGGGGACGGATCCTGGTGGGCGGCGAGGACATCCGCCGCATCGACCTCCGGGAACTTCGGTCCCTGTTCAGCCTGGTCCTCCAGGACGTGCACCTGTTCTCGGGCACGATCGGCGGCAACATCCGGCTGGGCAACGAGGCGATCACGGATGCGGCGGTGTGGAACGCCGCGCGCGCGGTGCACGCCGACAGCTTCATCGAGCGCCTGCCCGACGGCCTGGCGGCGAAGGTCGCCGAGCGCGGCGCGACGCTCTCGGTCGGGCAGAAGCAGCTCCTGTCGTTCGCTCGCGCGCTCGCCTTCGATCCGCGCATCCTCATCCTGGACGAGGCGACATCCAGCGTCGACACCGAGACCGAACTGCTGATCCGCGACGCCCTGCACGTGCTCATGGCCGGTCGCACCACGATCGCCATCGCACACCGCCTCTCGACCATCCAGGACATGAACACGATCCTGGTGCTGCACAAGGGAGAGCTCCGCGAGTCAGGCACGCACCAGGAACTGCTCGCCCATCGCGGCCTCTACTACAAGCTCTATCAGCTTCAGTACAAGGACCAGGAGCGGCGGCCGGCGGGCAGCGCCCGGACGGCGCCGTAACTACCGGCCAGGAACGATCGAGGGGGGCGCGGCCTGGGGCGGAGTGGCCGGGCGGACAGGCTGAGGTGACCCGCCTTGGGGAACCGGCTGGGTGGGGGTGCCCGCCGGGCCCGGCTCGGTCGAGGCGGGCGCGGTCCTCGCCGGGGGCAGCGGCTCGGGCTGCTTCGGCCCTTCGGGACGGGGCGTCCGGCGGAAGTTCAACAGGCGGTCCACCAGCTTCGGGCCGGTCGCCTTCGGGTTCCACCCGAGCCGGACGACGGTCAACTGGATCGGCCGGCGCCCGAAATCGAGGGCCTCGTAACAGCTCCACATGTACAGGTCCACGTGGCGTCCCTGGACGGCGGGGCCCGTATCCATCACGGTGTAAATGCCGTTGTATTGCTCCGGGAGCCCGTCAATCTGGACAACGGAGCCGACCGGCAGCAGTTCCGGGTCCGCCGCCGCGATCCCGCTCCTCACCTTCACGCCCGACTGCGTCGTCACGCCCTTGCAGTACGCCGTGGCGCTGAACCGCAGGCGCGCCCCCGGAGCGGGGGCGGCCGTCGCTTCGCGCAGCTCCGCCTGCCGCGCCGCGTAGCGCGAATCCAGGATCGTCACCTCGTAGAGGAAAACGAAACCCACTGCCACAGAGGCAGTTGCGATGAGCTTGCGCCGGATAGAGCGGGTCAAGAACATAGGCTCTCCGGCCGGAGAGAGGAGGATCATAACCCAACGGCCCATCCGGGCAAACTTTATATAGGTCTTATGACCTAATTATCGTGCCGGTGTTGGCTCACGTGGGCGCGGTAGCTCTCGATGAAGGCGAGCGAGACGCGGTAGGCAATCGCGGCCGCCAGAAGGGCGCCAATTGTCGATCCGACCACATAGCTCCAGAACAGCGGCTCGAGCAGCTTCAGCAGCTGGCCCAGTTCCCGGAGCGAAAAGCCGTCCAGCGCGGCCTTGAATTCGGCGAGGATTCCTGGCGGGACATCGGCGCCGAGCAGCGCGGCTCCTCCCAGGGTGGCGACGGTGTAGTAGGGCGCGAGGGTCCACGGCAGGTTTGAATAGATCCCGAGGAGGACAGCGACGCGGTTCAGTCCCAGGGCGAACCCGGTAATCAGCCCGAGGATTGTGTGGAGCCCCAGCACGGGTGAATATCCCCAGAACACACCGAGCGCGTAGGCGGCGGCGGTCCTCCGCGGGGTGTCGTGCGTGTGCAGCAGGCGCTCGAGGGCGCGGCGGATCGCCGCCTTGGTCAGGTGAATCACGGCTCAGAAGTGGGCGAACCCCACCGGAAGCGGCTCTTCGCCCGCCTGTCTGGCGAGGACGAGCGCCGGCGCCTTGGTCAGCTCGCCGATGCGGGTGATGGGCAGCCCCCGTGCGAGGCGCCGGACCGCGTCGAGCGCCCGGCGTCGTGAGCGGGGAACGGCGACGAGCAGCTCGTAGTCATCGCCGCCTTCGACGGCGGTCCGCACCGGGTCGTCGCCGCGGCGCGCGAACAGCGTGGCGGCCGCTTCCGGTATGGGGAGCAGGGTGCCGTCGATTCGCGCGCCTGTGCCCGAGGCCTGCGCCACCTGGCGGACCGCGTCTGCGAGCCCGTCGCTCAAGTCCATGCAGGCCGTGGCCACCCGGTTCGAGGCGAGCAGCCGGCCCGCCCGGACTCGTGCCTCGGGGCGCCGATACCGGCGCACGCACTCGGCGAGAGCGGAGGAGGTGTCGTGCCCGGCGTCGATGTCGCCCAGCGTCGGGTGCGCCTGCAACCATCGCAGTCCGGCGAGCGCGGCGCCGATCGAGCCCGTGACGTACAGCTCATCCCCGGCGCGCCCGCCGCTCCGGGTCAGCACGCGCCGGGGGCGCGCGGCCCCCGTCATCGTCACCGTGATGGCGATCGGGCCTGGCGTGGCGGCGACGTTCCCGCCGACAACCGCCACGCCGTGCGCGCGCGCTTCGTCCGCCAGCCCCTCGATGAATGCGTCCGCATCCCGTTCCGCCCACGCACGCGTCACCGAGAGGGAGAGGAGCGCGGTGCGCGGCTGCGCCCCCATCGCGGCGAGGTCGCTGAGATTAACCGCGAGCGCTTTGTGCCCGACATCCGACGGCGAGCAGAACCGCGGGTCCCAGTGCACGCCTTCGACCAGCGTATCGGTGGTCAGGACGTCGAGCGTGTTCCGCTCCGCCTCCACCACCGCCGCATCGTCGCCGATGCCGACGCGGACCCAGGACGGATCCGCGGGGAGGCGTGCACGGATTCGCGAGATGAGGTCGCGCTCGCCGGTCACGAGTGGTCAGCGCGCGTACTCCACCGCGCGTGTTTCCCGGATCACCGTGACCTTGATCTGACCGGGGTACTCGAGCTCGTTCTCGATCCGCTTGGCGATGTCCTTCGAAAGCCAGACGGTCTCCTCGTCCGAGACCTTCTCGCTTTCCACCATGATCCGGATCTCCCGGCCGGCCTGGAGCGCGAACGCCTTGGTGACGCCGGGAAACGAGTCGGCGATGCCTTCGAGCTTCTCGAGGCGCTTGACGTAGGACTCGAGGATGTCGCGCCGCGCGCCCGGCCGGGCCGCCGAGATCGCATCGGCCGACTGGACGATCATCGCTTCGAGCGACGGCCAGTCGATGTCCAGGTGGTGCGCCGCCACCGCCATCACGACAGGCTCGGCCTCCCCGTGCTTGCGGAGGAAGTCCACGCCAAGCTCGAGGTGCGTGCCCTGCAGGTCGCGGTCGATCGCTTTGCCGATGTCGTGGAGGAACGCGGCGCGGACGCACACGTGCGCGTTGACGCCGACCTCCTTGGCCATGATGCCGGCGAGGTAGGCGACCTCCTTCGAGTGATTGAGCACGTTCTGGCCGTACGAGGTGCGGAACTTCAGCCGTCCCATCAGCCGCAGGGCCTCCGGGTGCACGTCGTACAAGCCCAGCTCGAAGGCGGCCGCTTCGCCTTCCTTGAGCACGGCGGCATCCATTTCCGCTTTCACTTTTTCGACGACTTCCTCGATGCGCGCCGGGTGGATCCGGCCGTCGCCGATCAGGCGCTCGATCGCCTGCCGCGCGATCTCGCGGCGATACGGATCGAAGCTCGACAGGATGATCGCGCCCGGCGTGTCGTCCACGATGAGCTCGACGCCGGTGGCCTGCTCGAGCGCGCGGATGTTGCGCCCCTCGCGTCCGATGATGCGCCCCTTGAGATCGTCGCTCGGCAGATCGACGACCGACACGGTGGTTTCAATGGCGTGCTCGGCGGCGCTCCGCTGGATCGCGTCGGTGATGATTTGCTGCGCCTTCAGCCCGGCGGTCTCGCGCGCCTCCGCCTCGAGCCGCTTCACCAGGTTGGCGGCATCGCGCCGGGCGTCGCTTTCGATCTGCCGGATCAGCAGGTCCTTGGCTTCGTCGTGCGTCAGCCCGGCCACGCGCTGCAGTTCCCGCATGCGGTCGGCGGCGAGCTGCTCGGCGCGCGTGAGCGCTGATTCCACCGCGATCTCGCGGGCGGCGATCGAGCGCTCGCGCCCGCGCAGATCCTGCTCCAGCCTGTCGGTCGCGGTGATGCGCTCAGCCAGCGCGCGCGTCTTGTCGGCGAGGGTCTGCTCGAGCGCGCCGATTTCCTGCCGGCGGTCTCCGGCCTGGCGCTCGGCCGCCGCCATCGTCTCGTGCGCTTTTTCCTTCGCCTCGAGGATGGCCTCTTTCTTCAGGGCTTCGGCGTCGCGTTCGGCCTCACGCCGCAGCCGCTGCGCGTCTTCTTCGGCGCGCGCGATGGTCTGCGCCGCGATCCGGCGCCTTGTCGCGATCCAGTAGAGGTAGACGGCCGTGGCCGCAGAGACGGTCACCAGGCCGTTGATGAGGTACCCGACCGGGAGAGTGCCCATTGCGTGCTCCTGACGGGCCACGCACGCGCGGCTGCCTGTGGGGATGGATTTATGAAAGGCCCCGCTTTGCCGTGTGGGGAGGTCGCATGAACCTGCGAAAGCAGGTGGAACCGCTCTGGTCAGCCGCGCTTCAGGCTTCCTCGCACCGAGGCATGCACACCGCGCGGCGTCGCGATTCGCTTATTTAATGGAACATCGGCTCAAGCGAGCCTCCGAACCATCACGGGCAAAGCAGGGAACTCAATGTTCCGAAGCGATCTTACGCTGGTGGGGGGGCGGGATCAAGCCGCGCCGGTCAGGATGCCGACCGCGCCACGCCGATGACGTCGTCGACCAGGCGCTCCAATTCCTCGGCCTTGCGGCACCAATGCGTGTTGACGGTGCCCTCGGCCGACCGCGCGCGAAACAGCTCGTCGGCGATGTTGAGTGCCGCGAGCACCGCCACTTTCAGCGTGTCGCCCGTGGACGACTCGCGCGCGGCGAGCGCGAGCTTCTCGTCGACGTACGCGGCCAGCTCCGCCACGTACGCCGCATCGAGCGTGCTGCGAATCGGGTAGCGCTGTCCCCCGATTTCGACCGTCACGACGCGAGTGTTGGCACTCACCTCAGAGATTCAGGCTTTCGATCTGCTGCAGCATGTCGCTGACGCGCGCGCGGATGACGTCGCGCTCCTCGCGGAGTGCGGTCACTTCGGCGCCGGCCCCTTCCGCTTCGGCCACCCGGCTGCGCAGCGATTCAAGTTCGCGCATCAGCCGCACGTTCTCGTCGGCCGCGCGCGCCTGCTCGGCCTTCATCCGCTCCACGACGCCGATGAGCAGCCGGATCTTTTCATCGAGCCTGTCAATTGCATCAAGCTCCACCGCGCGGGGAGCCGTTGCCGCCTTCGCCATCCACATCCTCCGAAATGACTCGTGAATCCTGCTCTACCGGCGCTCCGCGCCGTGTGACTGTTGCAGCGCCGCGACGATGGCCGCCATCGCCTGGTCGACTTCCGCGTCGGTCAGCGTGCGATCCGCCGCGCGGAACGTCAGGTGGTACGACAGGCTGACGCGGCCTTCGGGAATGCCCTTGCCCTGGTAGCGATCGAACTCGCCGACCTCGACCAGCGTGGCGGGCGCCGCCGAGCGGATAGTGCCACGAACATCCGCGGCAGGCAAGCGGACATCGGCCAGGATCGAAAGGTCGCGAACGATGGAAGGGAAACGTGGCAGCGGCTCGATCCGTGCCGCGTGCATGCCGGCGCCGAGCGCATCGAGGTCCAGCTCGGCGACGTACACGTCGTCGCGCCCCGGCACGTCGCGCGCCTCGACGACGGCCGGATGCAGCTGGCCGACGATCCCGAGGAGGCGGCCGTCCGCTCCAAGAACGCGCGCCGCGCGCCCGGCGGCCAGGCACCGCTCTGACGCTTCGACGAACCGCGGCGGGACGCGGAAGGCGCCGCACAGGCGCTCGGCGACGCCGCGCGCGTCGAAGAAATCCACGGCGCGCGGCGGCGCGCTCCAGTGCTCTTCGTCCGCCCGGCCGATCCAGACGAGGCCCGCGCGGCGGTGTTCGCCGTCGTTCGTGTTGAAGCAGGCGCCGATCTCGAACAGGCGCACATCAGCCTGGCCGTGGCGGCGGTTGTGTGCCAGCGCGTCCAGCAGGCCGGGCAGCAGCGACGGGCGAAGGACCGTGAACTTCTCGGAGAGCGGGTTGGCGATGGCCGCGATCGAGCCCTCCGCGGCAAACGGCTCCGCGGCCTTGCGCTCGATGAACGTGAATGTCACCGCTTCGTCGAAACCTGCCGCCAGCATCACGCGGCGCGCGAGGTCGTCGCGCCCAATCCGCGGGTCCGGCGCGGGCGTCACCTCGCCAAGCGGCGGGAAGGAGGTTGGCAACCGATCGTACCCGTAGTGCCGGCCGATTTCCTCGATGAGGTCGACTTCTC
Organism: Acidobacteriota bacterium; assembly: GCA_016184105.1. Lineage (NCBI taxonomy): Bacteria > Pseudomonadati > Acidobacteriota > Acidobacteriota bacterium. The sequence goes on along the minus strand of JACPDI010000028.1, from coordinate 105,432 downwards.
GCGTCACGTCCACGCGCCACGCCGGCACTTCGATCTGCCAGGCCTCGCCGCGCGCGGCCGCCCCGAACCCCAGGCCCGCGAGAAGACGCTCCGTGTCGGCCGCGGGCACGTCTGCACCCAGGAGGTGCGCGATGCGCGCGCGCCGCAGTTCGAGCACGCGCCGATCGGCCCGCCGCGGATAGCTGTCCACCACCGGACCGACCGCCTGGCCGCCGCCGATCTTCTCCAGCAGTTCGATCGCGCGCGCCATCGCGGTGACCGGCGCCTCGATGTCCGCGCCCCGCTCGAACCGCGCGCTGGCCTCGGTCTTCAGGCCGAGGCGGCGGCTCGTGATCCTGACCGACCGCGGCAGGAACCACGCGCTCTCGAACGCCACCAGCGTCGTGCGATCGCTCACCTCGGAGTCCGCGCCCCCCATCACGCCCGCGATCGCGGCCACCCGCTCCGCGTCGGCAATCACGAGCATGTCCGGTTCGAGCGTCCGCTCGACGCCGTCGAGGGTCCGGAGCGTCTCACCCTTCCGCGCGGAGCGTACGACGATCCGGCGTCCGGCGAGCCGCTCCAGATCGAACGCGTGCATCGGGTGCCCGCGCTCGATCATCACGTAGTTGGTGACGTCCACGACGTTGTTGATGGGACGCACGCCGGCCGCGTGCAGCCGCTCGGCCAGCCAGGAGGGGGAGGGCCCAATCTGCACGCGCGCCACCTGCGCGGCGTATCGCGGGCAGAGCTCAGGCGCCGCGATCTCAACCTCCACCGCGGAAGACGCGGAAGCCGCAGAAATCCTGGAATCGGGAATGCGGAAATCCACCCCGAACGCCACCGCCGCTTCGCGCGCGAGCCCGACGACGCTCAGGCAGTCCGGGCGATTGGCCGTGACTTCGAAGTCAATCACCGGCCCGCCCGCCGCCGCTGCCAGGATCTCGGCCACTTCGAAGCCGCACGATGCCAGCCGCGACGCCACCGCGTCGGCTGATGCGTCGGCCGGCACCGCGGCGAATTCGCGCATCCACGGCAGCACGAGCTTCATAGCGGGAACTGCTCCAGGAAGCGCCGGTCGTTTTCGTAGAAGGACCGGATGTCGTCCACGCCGTAGCGCAGCATCGCGATCCGCTCGATGCCCATGCCGAACGCAAACCCGGTGTACCGCTCCGCGTCGTAGCCGACCGCCTCGAAGAGCGCCGGGTGCACCATGCCGCAGCCGAGCACCTCGAGCCACCCGGTGCGCTTGCAGACGCTGCAGCCGGATCCGTCCTCTTGCCGGCCGGCGCCGCCGCAGGCGAAGCAGCTGACGTCCATCTCGGCGCTGGGTTCCGTGTACGGGAAGAAACTCGGCCGGAATTTCACGCGCGTGTCACGACCGAAGATTTCGCGCGCCCACGCGAAGAGCGTCCCTTTGAGGTCGGCGAGCGAGATCCCCTCTCCGACGACGAGCCCCTCCACCTGCGAGAACATGGGCGTGTGGGTTGGGTCGAGGTTGTCGCGGCGGTACACGCGTCCGGGCGCGATGATCCGCACCGGCGGCTGGTGCGCTTCCATGTAGCGGATCTGCATGCCCGAGGTGTGCGTGCGGAGCAGCGTCGCGCGGCGCGGGGCGCCGCCGTCGCGGGCCGCTGGTGCTCCGGGGAGCGGCGTCGCCAGGTACAGCGTGTCCTGCATGTCGCGCGCCGGGTGCTCCGGCGGCATGTTCAACGCCTCGAAGTTGTGCCAGTCGTCCTCGACCTCGGGCCCCTCGACGATGGAAAAGCCCATGCGGACGAAGATCGCTTCCACCTCGTCGCGAACGACGGTGAGCGGATGGCGATGGCCAATCGCCGGCCGGCGTCCCGGAAGCGTGACGTCCACCGAGCCGGCCGGCGCGCGCGCGGCATCGAATGCGGCCTGGCGCTCCGCGATCGCGGCCTCGGCGGCCTGCTTGAACTCGTTGGCGAGCTTGCCGAGCGCCGGGCGCTCGGCCGCCGGCGCGGTTGCGACGGCCTTCAGCAGGCTCGAGACGAGCCCTCCCTTGCGCGCCAGGTAGCGGTCGCGCAGCGCACGCAGGTCGTCCTCGGCGGCTACCTGGGCGAGCTCGGCGTCGAACTGGCGGCGGAGGGTCTCGATGGAAGGGGAGTCAGGCAAGTCAGGATCTGGCTCCCTTGGCCGTTTCGGCGAGCCGCGCGAAGGCGGCGGCGTCGTTGATCGCCAGATCCGCGAGGATCTTGCGGTCGATCTCCACGCCGGCCTTCTTCAGGCCGCTGATCATCTGGTTGTAGCTGAGGCCGTTCTCGCGCGCGGCCGCGTTGATGCGGACGACCCACAGGCGGCGGAAGTCGCGTTTCTTGTTGCGGCGGCCGACAAAGGCGTAGCCGAGCGACTTGTCCACCGCCAGCTTGGCGGCGCGATACAGCTTGCTCTTGGTCTGGTAGAACCCCTTGGCGCGCGAGAGAAGCTTCTTGCGCTTCGCCCGGCGAACGTTGCCACGTTTGACTCTCGGCATCTTTGACTCCTTGTCAGGCGGCCGTGCTCAGGAGTGCCCGTCCTGACGGCCGCACATGAGTGTTCAGGGTTTCCTGCACCCTGAACCCTAGTCGTAAGGGAGCATGAGCCTCATCTTCTTCATGTCTCCCGCCGCGACCACCGTGTCGCCGCGCAGCCCGCGCTTGCGCGAGCGCGACTTGCTCGTCAGGATGTGGCGGCGGAACGCCTTGCCCCTCGTGATCTTTCCCGTCGCGGTCTTCTTGAACCGCTTGGCGGCGCCGCGGTGCGATTTCAGCTTCGGCATGAGATCCTCAAATCCTCAAACTTCAAATCTTATTTCTTCTTCTGCGCCAGAATCGTGTGCATCTGGTTCCCTTCCTGGCGCGGCATGTTCTCCGGCGTGGCGACCTCCGCCAGGTCCTCGATCAGCCGCTCGAGAATCCGCCGCCCGATTTCCGGGTGCGCCATCTCGCGTCCGCGGAAGAAGATCGTCGCCTTCACCTTGTCCCCGTCCTCGAGGAAGCGCTCGATGTGCTTCTTCTTGAACTGGTAGTCGTGCTCGTCGACCTTCGGCCGGAACTTGATTTCCTTGACCTCGATCACCTTCTGGTGCTTTTTCGCCTGCCGCTGGCGCTTCTGCTCGGTGTACTGGAACTTGCCGTAATCCATGATCCGGCACACCGGCGGGCTGGCGGTCGGCGAGATCTCGACCAGGTCGAGCCCCTTTTCGCGTGCGAGCGCGAGCGCCTGCGGCGGCGCCATGATGCCGATCTGAGCCCCGGAGTCGTCGATGACCCGGATCTCGCGCACCCGGATGCGCTCGTTCACGCGAAGCCGATCATCACGACGCATTGGACGACCACGATCGAAAGCGATAACGGTGCTCCTTGAATTTGAGGATTTGAGGATGTGAGCGTTGAGGATCTGCCTATGCAGACCTGCTCACAGCACCAAGCTCCTCGGCCTTTCCCCGGGTGGCGACTTCTTCCTTCGCCATCACGACGAACTCATCCAGCCCGCGGGCGCCCAGGTCGCCGCCGCTGCGGCTGCGCACGGACACGCTGCCGTCCGACACTTCCTTGTCCCCCGCTACCAGCATGTAGGGGATCTTCTGCAACTGGGCTTCCCGGATCTTATAGCCGATCTTTTCCTGGCGGTCGTCGAGCTCCACGCGAAGCCCGGCGGCCGCGAGCCGGTCGCGCACCCGGGCGGCGTACTCGGCGTGCCGGTCGGCGATGGGCAGCACGACGACCTGCACGGGCGCGAGCCACAGCGGGAAGGCGCCGGCGTAGTTCTCGATCAGCATCGCGATGAAGCGCTCGAAACTCCCGAAGATGGCGCGGTGGATGACCACCGGCCGGTGCTCGGCGTTGTCGGCGCCCACGTACTTCAGGTCGAACCGCTCCGGCATCTGGTAATCGAGCTGGATCGTGGCGCACTGCCACTTCCGCCCGATCGCATCGGTGATGTCGAAGTCGATCTTCGGCCCGTAGAACGCGCCGTCCCCCTCGTTGATCGTGTACTGCTCCCCGACGGCGTCGAGCGCGCGCTTCAGCTCGCTCTCCGCGTGGTTCCACGCCTCGATCGCACCCATGAACTCGGCCGGCCGGGTCGACAGCTTCATCTCCGGCTTGAATCCGAAGTCGCCGTACACGCGCTGCACGAGGCGGAGCAGCCGCGTGACCTCCTCGCCGATCTGCGACTCCATCACGAAGCAGTGCCCGTCGTCCTGGCTGAACTGCCGGACGCGCGTGAGCCCCGAGAGCACGCCGGACGCTTCGTTGCGGTGCAGCGGCGTCTGCTCGTGGAAGCGCAGCGGCAGGTCCTTGTAGCTGCGGACATCGCTGCGGTAGATGAGGAAGTGGCCGGGGCAGTTCATGGCCTTCAGCCCCATCTGCTCGTTCTCGCTCTCCACGAGGAACATGTTCTCGCGGTAATGCTGCCAGTGCCCGGACGCCTCCCAGAGCGCCTTGTTGAAGACGATCGGCGCCTTCACTTCCTGGTAACCCGCGGGGATCAGCACCTCGCGCATGTAGCTGGCGAGAATGTTGTAGAGCACCGTGCCCTTCGTCAGCCAGAACGCCGATCCGGGCGCCCACTGGTGGAACATGAACAGCCCGAGCTCGCGTCCGAGCTTCCTGTGGTCCCGCCTTTTTGCTTCCTCGAGACGCTGCAGGTACGCCTTCAGCTCCGCATCCTTGAAGAAGGCGGTGCCGTAGACGCGCTGCATGGGCTGATTGCGCGCGTCCCCCTTCCAGTACGCGTTGGACGTCGTCAGGAGCTTGAACGCCTTGAGCTTGCTCGTGGACGGCACGTGCGGGCCGACGCAGAAGTCGACGAAGAGATCGCGGTCCTTGATCGTGTAGCAGGAGACGAAGTCCTGCCCGGCCGTCTTCTCTTCGATCAACTGCACCTTGAGCGGCTCGCCGCGCCGCGCAAAGAAGTCGATCGCTTCCTGCCGCGGCCACAGCTGCCGCTCGTACGGCAGATCCTGCGAGGCCAGCTCGCGCATCCGGGCCTCGATCTTCTCGAGGTCCTCGGGCACGAAGGGACGCTCGACCACGAAGTCGTAGAAGAACCCCTCGTCGGTGGCCGGGCCGATGCCGCACTGCGTGCCGGGGAAGAGGTTCGTCACGGCGGCGGCCAGCAGGTGCGCCGTGCTGTGCCGGTAGAGCGTCAGCGCTTCCGGGCCGTTCGCCTCCGGCGTCACGATGCGCAGTCGGGCGTCCTTCTCCAGCGGAAAGGACAGGTCCACCAGGCGGTCGTCGACGCGCGCGGCGAGCGCCACCCGGGCGAGGCCGGAGGAGATCTGGGCCGCGACGTCGCGCACGGGAGTGCCGGCTGGCACGCGACGGGTCGAGCCGTCGGGCAGCGTCACAGTGAGCTGGCTCATTGGGCGGTGGTCAGTGGTCAGTGGTCAGTGGTCAGTGATCAGTGATCAGTGCCTGGATATCGCAACGGCCTGCCGTGCTGTCCACCAGTCACTGACCACCGGCCACTGACCACTGGCCACTGCAAGTTGGTAGGCGCGGGTGGAGTCGAACCACTGACCTCCTCGGTGTCAACGAGGCGCTCTAACCACTGAGCTACGCGCCTATCTATCAGGAACACGGGCCGTTACAGAAAGAATCAGAATACCACAGCGGGGTGGGAAAGTGGGACGGGGAAGTGGGACAGTCACACTTTCCCGGTGTTCCGGCAGGGAAAGTGTGACTGTCCCACTTCCCCGCCCGTCGCGCTACGCGCCAAGCGTGGCGAGGGCCTTCTCGATGACCGGATCCGCGGCCGCGGGGTCGGCCACCTTGCCGAACTCGACTTCGGCCTCTTCGACTTCGATCGCGGGCGTCAGCCCCTTTTCGTGGATCGCGTCGCCGCGTGAGGTGGTGTAGGTGGCGTACGTCAGCCAGAGGCCCGATCCCTGCGGCAGCTTCACCAGCTTCTGCAGGCCGGCGCGGCCGTTGGTGTGCTCGCCGATGGTCTTGGCGCGCTCGGCGCCCGAAAGCGCGGCCGCGAACAGCTCGGCGGCGCCCGACGTGCCCAGGTTGATGAGGACCACGGCGGGCATCGTGATCGGCGCGCCCCCTTCGCTGACGACCGGGGCCTTCTCCTGGCCGCGGCCGGCGCGCATGGCGATGGTCGTCCCGGGCGGCACGAAGAGGCCCGCCGCGGCGAGCCCGCTGTCCAGCGGCCCTTCGCTCGTCTGCCGCACGTCCAGGATCAACTTCGCGGCGCCGGCTGCCGCCAGCTCCGCGACCTGGCGGCGCAGCGCGTCCACCGTCGTCGCGTCGAACGCCGGGATGCGGACGTAGCCCACGTTTCCGTTCACCATTCGCCCGCTGACCGCCAGCGGCTTCGGCTTCTCGCGGACGAGGTCGATGACGTGCGGATCCGCGGCATTACCGCGGATCACCAGCACGGAGACCTTGCTGCCCGGCGCGCCGCGCAGCATCCGCATGCCTTCGTACACCGACAGGTCGCGCGTGGGCTTGCCGTCGATCGCGCGGACGAAATCGCCCGGGAGCAGCCCCGCGCGCGCGGCCGGCGACCCTTCGCGCGCCGCGATCACGCGCAGGTAGTACTGGCGCGTCAGGTCGAGTCCCACGTCTCCGTCCGGCAGCCGCTCGCCGGACTCCACCGCGCGCACCTGCGCCGGCTGGAGGTACGCGCTGTCGGCATCGAGCCCATCGGCGAGGCCCCGCATCGCGCCGTCCATCACCTTGTCCACGTTCGCGTCTTCGACGTAGTTGTGGACGATGAGCGAGACGACGTCCTCGAAGACGCGCAGCGACTGTTCGGTCGTGGGCTCGGGCTGGATGCGGGCGCCGAGCAGGCCGCCGACCAGCACGAAGAGCAGCAACGGCGTCGAGATCGAGAGAACGATCAGTCGGGTGCGCGGGCTCATGCGGTCATCACCGTTTCAGCCATTGTAAGGGATCGACCGGACGACCGTCGATGCGCAGCTCGAAATACAGTGCGGCCGCGCCGGTCGGCGTGCGCCCAACGGTGCCAACCTGCCTCTGTCGTTCGACGCCGTCTCCCTTTCTGACCGCCATCGTCTCGAGATGGCCGTAGAGCGAAAAGTCCTCGCGCCCTGCGTCCGACGAATGCTGGAGAATCACGAGGTTGCCGAAGCCCGGGAACGGGCCGGCGAACGCGACCGTGCCTTCGTGGATCGCGCCCACCGCGGCGCCCTCGGCCGCATCGATTTCCACGCCGTTGCGGACGATGCTCGTGCCGAAGCGCGAGGCGCGCCGGCGGCCGAACGCCGCGCGGACGCGGCCGCGCGCGGGCCAGGGCAGATCGCCGCGGAACGGCTCGATCGGCAGCGCGATCGTGTCCCCCGCGGAGCGGCCGGCGGCCAGCGCGGCGATGGCGGCCTGCAGCTTCCGCTGGGCGTCCTGCAGCTCGCCGGCGAGCTGCGCGTTGAGGTCGCGCTGGCGGTCGATGCTCTCCACGCGGGCGTTGCGCGCGTGGATCGCGCGGTCGGGCGCCGCGCGCGCGGCCGACGCGCCCGCCTGGACGCGGCGCGCCGTTTCGGCGCGGCGTTGCAGCGTGACGCGCGCGGCGCGCAGCTCGGCGAGCTGCCGCCGGTGGCTGTCGACGCGCTCGCGGTCGAGGCGCGCCATCGCGCTGACCGTCCGGTACGCGCGGCCGACGCTGCGCACGTCCTCGACGTCCAACAGCAGCCGCCAGTAACCGGGCCGCCCCATCCGGTAGAGCGACGACAGGCGCGCGGCGATGATCGGCGCGTCCTCGACGACCCGTCGCTCGAGCGCCGCCGCCCGCGCGCCGGTCGCCGCCAGCTCGCTCTGCACCGTGAGCAGCTCCGCGTCGAAGCGCGCGACCTCTTCCGCCTTGATCTGCCGATCCACTTCGAGCCGGCGCAGCTCGTTCAGGATCGTCCGCTCCTGGGTGGCGAGCTGCTCGGCCTCGGCGTGGAGCGCGCGGATGCGTTCGGTCGCGCGCCGCGCCAGCGCGTCGGCGCGCGCGCGCTCGTTCTGCGCGAAGAGCCTTTCACCGCAGAACGCGCCGAGCACGCAGACAACCAGGATCAGAAGGCGGACCTGGCCTCCGGCCTCTGGCCCCTGACCTCTAGAACAGGCTCTTGCCATCGATCTCCGCCGGCACCGCGAGCCCGAAGTACTTCAGCACCGTGGGCGCGATGTCCATGATGTGCGGCGTGCGTCCCGCCTCGAGCCGTCGCGTCGAGATGAGGACGCCCGAGGTCGCCTGGTAGTCGTAGCCGCCGTGGTCGGCGCTCCACTTGCGGTCGTTCGCGTAGACGACCTCCTTTGGCGCGCCGCCCAGCGTGGTCTGCCACGAGACCCGGTAGCCGTCGGCCATGCCCACCTGCAGGTCCGACGCGTTCTGCAGGTACTCGCCCTTGTACGTGTCGTCGCGCTTGTAGACCGCGCGGACGATCGGCGTGCCGTCCTCCGGATCCCGGAAGGTCAGGAGCTTCGCGCTCAGCTCCTCGGCGAGCTCGGTGTACTCGGCGCCGGCCGACACGATCCCCTCGGCTTCGCGCCCCTTGAGGTTGAAGTAGATCTGGCCGATGCCCATCGCGTACGCGCGCGTGCGGCTCCAATCCACGTCCTCCCAGAACTCTCCACCGCCGAAGAGATCGTCCAGGCGCTTCTCGCCCGCGCGCTGGCCGCGGAGCGTCATGTAGCCGTTCTGTACGAGCCACGTGTTCAGGTTCACCGCCTTGCGCCACGAGTGGAAGCCGTGGTCCGACACGATCAGGATCGGCGTGCCCGGCTCCAGGTGTTCCAGCATTTCGCCCACGAACTGGTCGGCGCGGCGGTACACACGCTCGATCGAGTCGCCCAGTTTGGCCGCCAGCGCCGCGTCGTACAGCGGGTGCTTCGGATCGATGAGCCGCCACATCATGTGCTGGACGCGGTCGGTCGACTCGATGACCCCGACCATCAGGTCCCAGTTTCTCGCGTCGATCCGGCTCAGGATCACCTGCGCGCGATCGTCGAATGCGCGATACAGGTCGTCCATGAACGTCCGGTCGTCCAGGCGTCCTTCGTTGAGCGGCCACGTGGCTTCGGCCCATCCGAGCGTGCGGTAGGGGCCGAGCCGCTCGTAGAGATCGCCGGCGAACGACTCGGGGTACGACATCGGCATCGGCGGGTTGTCCGCCTTCCAGTTCACCGGCGACACATACAGCTGCAGCTCGTCGTCCGCGTTGACGAGGTACATCTGCGCCATGCCGTGCACGCGCACGAGGAAGTTCACGCGGAACTCGAGGTCGATCCAGCGGCTCCAGCCGCCCGGCTTGAGCATGATGGACTGCCCCTGGACCTCGATCGTCGCCGAGCGCTCTCCCTCGCGCTTGTTCCAGTGGATCGTCATCGGGACCCGGACGTCTTCCTGCGCCTCGAGCTCGGCAATCCGCGCGCGGTCGGCGTCCGTGATGCCGCGCCCCTTCGCGCGGATCTGCTGCAGCTGCTGCCGCACGATCGGATTCGGCGGCCCGGCCAGCTCGGTGTGCGCGATGTCCCCGTCGAAGATCAGTCGCTTGAGGATGCCGCCCATCTCGGTGTTGCCCTCCTCGTAGCGGCTGAGATCGGTGGCGAAGTAGTAGAACGTGCCCATCGTGCCGCGGATGTCGGGAAGGGGAAGGCCGGCGAGCATCTCGCCGTTGGGCACCTCCTCGGGCGGGAACGTCACCGGCACGGTGAGGATCGACGAACGCACCCCGCTCCTGCCGGCGGTGACCCAGAACGACGTGCCGCCGCGGATCGACACCACCTTCGGCTTCCTGATCGGGATGTAGCTGAAGAGGAACCGCGCGGGCTCGCGCCGCACCATGCCCAGGTCCGGCATGTAGTTCGTGGTATCGCGGACGAGAAAATCGTAGATGTTGTGTTTCCCGGGGTTGACGCCGGTGGCGAACGACGCCCACGCGGTGGGTGATTCCGGGGACACGGTGGTTTCGAGCGGGTAGAGACCGCCTTCCTTGATGAGCCTCGCGAAATGGGGAAGGCGCCCCTGCGCGACCCACCGCTCCACCAGGTCCGGGTCGAGCCCGTCAAATCCGATGATGACCAGCTTCTGCGTGAACTTCTCGGGGCGGTTGCCGGCGCGGCACGCGACGAACAGCGCCAGCGAGGCGATCGACACGGAGGCGACCAGGACCCGGAATCGGTTGTGCATGGAAGCCCGAATTATACTCTCAGCCCGTGCGAGTCGTGGGAGTGGATGTCGGCCTTCGTCGGATTGGGCTCGCGCGTTCGGACGCGACGGCGGTGCTCGCTTCGCCGTGGCGGACGCTGGCGGCCACGGGCCGGCCCGAGACCGACGCCGACCTGATCGCCGCCGCCGTGGCGAGCCTGGACGATCCGCTGCAGGCCATCGTGCTCGGTCACCCGCGCAAGCTGGACGGATCCGCGACGCACCTGACGGCGCACGTCGAAGCCGTGGCGGCCGCGCTGCGCGCGCGCGTGGGCGTGCCCGTCGTCCTGCAGGATGAACGGCTGACGAGTCGCGAAGCAGAGATGCGGCTCGCCGAGCGCGAAAGGAGCTGGCGGAAGCGGAAAGACAAACTTGACGCGGCCGCGGCGGCCGTCATGCTACAGGACTACCTCGACGCGCTGTCTGACTGATCCACGTGTGTGATGTACTGATGTGGGGAGGGCCCTTCGGGCTCGCCGGGCGGACCTGAAAGGTCCGCCCCACAACTGACCATGAAACGTCTTCTCGGCGTTCTCGCTATTCTTCTGCTCGCTGTCGCCGGTGGCGCCTCTTACGTCCTCACCCGTGTCAACCAGCCGTACAAGGGCTACGAGGGGGCGGAGCAGTTCGTGGAGATCCCCCAGGGGAGCGGCGTGGCGGCCATGGCGCGCCGCCTCGCCGACGCCGGCGTCGTGCGCGATCGGCTGGCGTTCCGCTACGCCGTCTGGTTGACCGGCGAGTCGCGCTCGCTGAAGGCGGGCGAGTACCGCTTCGATCGCCCGATGACGGCCGAAGAGGTCGTGCGGAAGATCGCGCGCGGAGAGGTGTACCTGCGATCGATCACGTTCCGCGAGGGGCTGACGATTCGCGAGATGGCGTCGCACTTCGAGCAGCAGGGTTTCGGCGGCGCCGCGTCGTTCATCGAGGCGGCCAGGAACCCCGAGCGCATACGCGATCTCGATCCCGCCGCGACGGACCTGGAGGGCTACCTCTTTCCAGACACCTACGCGCTTCCGCGGAAGGCGACGGCCGCCCGGCTCGTGGATCTGATGGTCGCCCGCTTTCACCAGCAGGTGGGCGGCGATCTGCCCGCGCGCGCGCAGGCCGCCGGCAGGACGGTGCGCGCGGTGGTGACGCTCGCCTCGCTCGTCGAGAAGGAGACGGGCAAAGGGGAGGAACGGCCGCTCGTGGCCGCCGTGTACGCGAACCGCCTGAAGATTGGAATGGGATTGCAGTGCGATCCCACGGTGATCTACGCCATCCAGCGCGCGGGACGCGACGTGAAGAACATCACGCGCGAAGACCTGCAGTTCGACTCTCCCTACAATACGTACCGCTACGCGGGGCTCCCGCCTGGCCCGATTGCCTCGCCGGGCCGCGCGTCGCTCGACGCCGCCCTCGACCCGGCCGGCGTCCCGTACCTCTATTTCGTGTCCCGCAACGACGGCTCGCACGTCTTCGCGTCCACGCTCGACGAACACAACAGGAATGTCTTTCAGTGGCAGATCCTGTACTGGCGGGCGCAACGACGTCTGCAGCAGCAGGGGTCGATGGGACGCTGAACCCCTCGAACCCCTCGAACCTGTTCTTCTATCTCTGCCCCCACTTCAACTTCTGCCGCAGCACGTCGAAGTACGTCCGCGAGGACGCGCGCATCAGCTTCAGCCGCTGGGAGGCGCACTTGACGACGATCTCGTCACCGGCCTCGAGGGGCACGCCGTGCTGGCCGTCGAAGGTCGCGTACAGTTCGTCGCTGCTGCCGCCCACGCCCGGTTTGATCCGCACTTCCGACGAGCCGGGAATGACGATGGGGCGATACGTGAGCGTGTGCGGCGCGATGGGCGTCAGGACAACCGCGTCGACGTCCGGGTGCACGATCGGCCCGCCGGCCGCGAGGTTGTAGGCGGTCGATCCGGTCGGCGTCGTCACGATGAGGCCGTCAGCGCGGACGTGCGTCACCGGCTGGCCGTTGATCGTGATGGCCATGTCCACGATCCGCGACAGCGACCCGCGATTGACGACGATGTCGTTGAGTGCGAGCCGGTCGTCGGCGATCCGGCCGGCGCGCATCACCTGCCCGCGGATCAGCATCCGTTCCTCGATCGTCGCCTTGCCGTCCACCGCGGCGGCCAGCGCGGCCTGGATCTCCTCGAGGGTGACCTCTGTCAGGAACCCCAGGCTGCCGAAGTTGATGCCGAGGATGGCGACGTCCACGCCGAGCCGCGTGATGCGGTTGGCCATCCCGAGCAGCGTGCCGTCGCCGCCCAGGACGACGAGGAGGCCGACGTGCTTCGGCAGATCGTCGCGGGTGGCGATGGGGAAGTCCTTCGGCACCCCTGCCAGCACCGCCGTATCCGTGTCGAACATCGTCTGGATGCCGCGCGCCTGCAGCCACCCGGCGATCTCGGCGAGCACGCCGGCCGCTCCCTGCAGATCCCGCCGCGCGACGACACCCACCTTGCTCAACGGCATTTGAGATGAAGGAGAAACTCGCGATTGCCTTCGGCCCCTTCAATGGGCGAGGCCGCCAGGCCGCGACGCGTCAATCCTACTGCATCGGCCGCAGCGGCGACCTCCGCCACCACCCGGTCGTGCACGGCCGGGTCGCGCACGATCCCGCCCGCGCCCACCTCCGCCCGGCCCGCCTCGAACTGCGGCTTGACGAGGGCGACAATGTCGCCTCCCTCGCGGAGCAGCGGCGGAAGCTGCGGAAAGATGTAACGCAGGGAGATGAACGAGACGTCGATCGTGACGATATCGAACTGCCGCGCGGCATCCGGGAGCTGCCGGGCCGTCAGGGTGCGCGCGTTGACGCGCTCGATGACGATGACGCGCGGATCGGTGCGCAGCGTCCAGTCGATCTGCCCGTGTCCGACATCGAGCGCGACGACGCGCGCCGCACCGCGCCGCAGCAGGACGTCGGTAAAGCCGCCCGTGGAGGCGCCGATGTCCAGCGCCGTGCGCCCGCGCACGGCGACGCCAAACGTCTCGAGCGCGTGCGCGAGCTTCACGCCGCCGCGTCCGACGTAGGGGTGATCCGGTACGGCAAGCGCGATCGTGTCGTCCGCCCTGACCGCTTCGCCTGCCTTGCGCGCCGGCCGGCCGTTGACGAGCACCTGGCCGGCCAGGATGAGCGCCCGCGCGCGCTCGCGCGTCGGCGCGAGCCCGCGCTCGACCAGCGAGAGATCGAGGCGGTGTTTCACGATCTCCGCGTCAGCACCCAGCGCGCCAGGTCCGGCAGGATCCCTGCCACGCGGGCCTGGTCGAGCGCCACGAGCGCGCGCTCCACGCAATGGGCCGCCATGTGTCGCGACTCGTTCAGACCGAACAGCGCCGGGTAGGTCGGCTTGCCGGCGGCGGCGTCCTTGCCGGCGCTCTTGCCCAGCTCCGCGGCGCTTCCCTCGACGTCGAGAATGTCATCGACGATCTGGAAAGCGAGTCCAAGCTCCGCCGCGTACCGGTCCACGGCGCCGACCACGTGGGGGGGCGCGCCCGCCATGATCGCGCCGCTCGTCGCGGAGGCCCGGATGAGGGCCCCCGTCTTTCGTCCGTGCATGGCCCGCACCGCGTTCGCGTCGAGCGCGACCGCCGGCGTGGCGCCCGGCCGCCCCTTGCCCGCCGCGTCGAGATCGATCGCCTGCCCGCCGACCATGCCCTCGGCCCCCGCGGCTCTCGCGAGGAGCGCGACGACCTGCAGCTTGCGCGAGGTGAGCGATCCGTCGGGATCCGGCTGCGAGACGATCACCTCGAAGGCACGCGTCAGCAGCGCGTCACCCACCAGCACCGCCAGCCCGTCCCCGTACACCACGTGCGTCGTCGGCAGGCCGCGCCGCAGCGTGTCATCGTCCATGGCCGGGAGGTCGTCGTGCACGAGCGAGTAGGTGTGGACGAGTTCGAGGGCGCATGCCGCGTGCACCGCCTGCTTCACGGCGCGATCCTCGGCGATGCCCGACAGCGGCGCGACCGCTTCGGCGGCGGCAAGGCAGAGCACAGGGCGCAGTCGCTTGCCGCCGGCCTCGACGGGATATCGCAGCGCGTCGGTGAGCACCGGCGGCGTGTCGGGTGGCACGACGAGGCGGGCCAGGGCGCGGTCGGCGACTCGTCGCAGCCGGGCGAGCGAATCATCGAGCGGCTGCGCGGAGGGTGTCACCGCGGCTTGTCTCCCTCGTCCGCGCCGAGCGAGGGGGGCGCCGGCCGCAGCTCGCCCCGCTCGTTGAGCAGCTCGATCCGCTTTTCGGCTTCCTCGAGGCGCGCGTGGCAGAAGCGCGACAGCTGCACGCCGCGCTCGAAGAACTGGAGCGATTTCTCGAGGGGGAGATCTCCCTCCTCGAGCGCCTTCACGACCGTTTCGAGCTCCGCGATGGCGGACTCGAAGTCTTTAATGGTTTCGGGCATCGGACACCGTGCAGTCGATCTCGCCTTCGTGCAGCGTGACGTGAATGGCGTCGCCGGGGGCGACGCTCGACGCGCGCCGCAGGATCGCGGTGCGGTCCTCGTTCCACGCGACGGCGTAACCGCGCGCGAGCACGCCCAGCGGGCTGAGGCTCTCGAGCCGGCCGGCGAGCGTGCGCAGACGGCCGTCGAGCCCCTGGCGCCGGCGCGCGTCGGCCGCGCGCATGCGGCCGTCGGCGGACACGAGCCGGCCGCGCACGGTCGCCAGCCGCCGCCGGAGATCGAGCGTCTCGAGGCGGAGGCGCAGCCGCGTGAGGCGCCGTTCCCGGCGGGCGATCTGCTCCGCGGTATTTCGCCTGAGGGCGTGCGTCAACTCCGCCGCGTGGCGCCCCCGCATCGCGATGCGCGCGGTGAACGCGCCGAAACCGCGTCGCGCCAGCCACGCCTGGACGCCGGCCCGGCGGCGCTGCACGCCGTGCCGTGCGGCCGCGCGGAGACGATCGCTCAGGCGATCGATGCGCGTGCAGTACTCGTCTTTCGCCTTGACGACCAGCTCGGCGGCGGCCGAAGGGGTCGGCGCGCGGAGGTCCGCCACGAAATCCGCGATCGTGAAGTCCACCTCGTGGCCGACCGCCGAGATCACCGGGACGGGCGCGGCAGCGATCGCGCGCGCGACCGGCTCCTCGTTGAACGCCCACAGGTCCTCGACCGAGCCGCCGCCACGACCGACGATCAGGACGTCGACGCCGGCCACGCGGCCGATGTCGCGCACCGCGCGCGCGATGTCGGCCGCCGCCCCTTCTCCCTGCACCCGCGTGGGACGGATGACGAGATGCGCGTTGGGGTAGCGGCGCCGCAGCACGTTGATGATGTCGCGCAGCGCCGCGCCGTCGAGCGACGTGACGACGCCAATCTTGCGCGGCAGGGAGGGCAGCGCGCGCTTGCGCGCCGCGTCGAACAGCCCTTCGCCCTGCAGTGTCCTCTTCAGCTGCTCGAATGCGACCTGCCTCGCGCCAAATCCCTGCGGCTCGAGATATTCGCAGACAAACTGGTACTCCCCCTTCGGGCCATACACGCTCACGCGTCCGCGGGCGACGACGTGAAATCCATCTTCGGGCTTGAACTTCAGGTATCGGACGGCGGAGCGGTACATGATCGCCTTGATCTGCGCGCGGTCGTCCTTGAGCGAGAAGTACACGTGCCCCGTGTTCCACAGGCGGCAGTTCGACAGCTCTCCTTCGACCCATATGTCCACGAAGCGGGACTCGAGGGCGCCGCGGATCTCGCTCGTCAGCTCGCTGACGGAGAGCACGTGCCGCTCGGAGGGGCCCGATGGTTCGGGAGGGCCGGGCGCCTCGCGCACGTCCATGCCGGGATCCGGCTCGTCCTCGAAGGGCAGATCGAAGAGCGATGGCATGGCAGATCTCAGGATTTCAAATCGTGCGGCGTGATGCTGAGCCGCTCGATTCCGGTCGCTTTTCCTGTCGCCGCGTCGGCGGTGATCACGACCGCGTGCAGCCTGGGATCGCCCGACGCCGCCTCGAAGCGCGCCGGCATCCCCGTCAGGAACCGGCCGAGCGCGGCCTGCTTCTCGACGCCGATGATCGAGTCGTGCGGGCCGGTCATGCCGACGTCGGTGATGCACGCGGTGCCGCCGGGCATCACGCGCTCGTCGGCCGTCTGCACGTGCGTGTGCGTGCCGACGACCGCCGTCGCCTTGCCGTCGAGATGCCACGCCATGGCCACCTTTTCCGACGTCGCCTCCGCGTGGAAATCCACCAGGATCACCCGGGTCTTCGCGCGGAGCGCCTCGATCTCGCGCAGGACGACGGCGAACGGATCGTCGAGCGGCGTCATGAACACGCGCCCCATCACGTTGACGATGCCGACCGCCTGGCCGCTCGCGCCCTGGACGAGTGCGCGCCCGTTGCCCGGCACGCCCGCGGGAAAGTTGGCGGGGCGCAGCAGCCGCGGCTCCCGCGGGATGTAGTCGAGGACTTCCTTCTTGTCCCAGATGTGGTTTCCCGACGTCATCACGTCGATCCCGTAGCCGCGCAGCTCGTCGCCGATGTCCTTCGTGATGCCAAAGCCGGCCGCCGCGTTCTCCACGTTGGCGACGACCAGGTCGGCGTCGTGGCGCTCGACCAGCAGCGGGATCGCGCGGCGCGCCATGTCACGGCCCGGCCGCCCCATGATGTCGCCAATGAAGAGGATTTTCACTGCGCCTGGATCGGGATGACGATTTCCTTGCCGCGGCGATCTTCAAGGCGCGGGACGGTGATGCGCAGCTCGCCGCCGGCGAGCGTCGCCGCCGCACGCGCGGCGTCGAACGCGCCGTGAAGGCGGATGCCGCGGGCGAACCGCCCGAAGCTGCGCTCCGCGACGTGAAACTGCGCGTGGTCGCAGCCGCACGGGGCGCCCGGCTTCTCGCCAATCACAATGACGACGCCGTTCTTCATCACGGCGCGGACCGAGGCGGCCGGCACGCCCGGGACGTCGACGACGATGGTGACCCCGTCGGGTGTCTCGAAGACGTCCACCGGCGGCACGTACTCGCCGGCGCCGCGCCCGGCGAACTGCCGATCGAGATCGTCGAACGCGCGCCGGATATCCGAGGCGAAATCGCTGATGTCTGGAAACATCGGAGCCACAGCAGGTTATCTTACACCCGGCGATGGACGATTTTGACCGGCTGGCCGCCGACACTGCGTCGAGCGCGACCACGTTGCTGAGTTCTGTCGCGACGCTGCTCGCCGAGGCGCGCGCCCGGGGGGGCCGGGCGCGCCGCCTCGCCGCCGTGCGCGCCTGCCGCGCGCAACCGTCGATGGGCGCCGTGTGGAACCTCGCGGCGGCGGCGCTCGACGACAGCGACCTCTTCGATCGCCTGGCGCAGCGCGCCGGCCGCTCCGCCGCCGCCGCGGCACGCCACGCCGCGCCACTCCTGCGCGACGACACGCGGCGCGTCATCACGTGCTCGCGCAGCGCGGCCGTGGAGGCCTGCATCCGCGCGCTCGCGCGCCCGGCCGTCTGCGCCGAGTCGCGCCCCGCGCTCGAAGGGCGCGCGCTCGCCGAGAGCCTCGCGCGCGATGGCCTGGCCGTCACCGTCGTCGCCGACGCCGCGATCGCGTCGAATCTCTCGCCAGGTGACGTCGTGCTTGTCGGCGCGGACGCGATCGCCGCCGGCTGGTTCATCAACAAGACCGGCACCGGGCAACTCTGTGCGGCGGCGCTGCTCGCGGGCGTGCCCGCCTATGTCGTGTCGGGCCGGGAGAAATGCGTGTGCGAGCCGGTTGCGACCGCCTTGTCGCTGCGCCGCGACGCTCCGGCATCGCTCTGGCCCGCGCCGCCGCCGGGCGTGACCGTCGAGAACGTGCTGTTCGAGCGCGTGCCGCTCGATCGCGTGGCAGGCGCGATCACCGACGCGGGACTGCTCGCGGGCGACATGATCGCGGCGGCGTGCGAGGCTGCGGTGCCTGCGCCCGCCGCGCGCGCGCTTCTCGATCTGCTGAAAGAGGAGTAACCTGTAGGCATGCCCGACGTCGATACGACCGCTCCGCAGCCCGGAACCGAAACGGCTCCCGCCGAACGAGCGGCGCCGATCGACAGCCGGTTCCTGTTCGTCGACGTCGCCGCGCAGCGCGCCAAGCAGCTGCGACGGGGCGTCGTGCCCCGCGTGCCGCGCGAGGCCGGCGTGCCGCGCAAGCTCGAGCGGCTCGCGATGGACGAGGTCCGGCAGGGCTACATCCTCTATACCTTGCCGCCCGTGCCGGGGCGGCGCAGAGAGCTGTGACCGCAGACGTGCAACACCTCATCTTCGGATTCATCGAGGGGGTCGGCGCTGCCGTCGTCTTCCTCCTGGCGCTTTTCATCGGGTTTACCGTCCTGTTCAATTTGCCCAAGTTCCGGGCCACCAGCCGCAAGACGCTGGTCATCAAGAGCCTCGACGAACGCGTGGGGGAGCCGATCCGGTTTCTCCCGCCCGACGCCCCGCGCGGCCAGGTCGATCAGCTCGCGGCCGGAACCCGACGGGCGGCTCGGACGTAACGCAAAGTGGGACAGTCACACTTTCCAGTCGACCCGCTGAAAGTGTGACTGTCCCACTTTCCGCGGCCTTCCGTGTCCTGGTGAAGGCGGTCAAGCCGGCGCTCGCGTGAGGTGTATCATCGGCGCCATGATGATCCTGTGGCGCCGAACGTGGCCGGTTCTGGCCTTCCTCGCGGTGCTGGGCGCGGTGCTTCCCGCGCAACAGCCGGCGAAGCCCTATCGCATTCTCGTCACCAATGACGACGGTATCCGCGCGCCGGGCATCCTGGCCGTGGCGCAGGCCCTGGCCCGCCTTGGCGAGGTGACCGTCGTCGCCCCTGCCGAGAACCAGAGCGGCAAGGGGCACTCGATCACGATCGGCGACCCGATGTACGTGGACAAGGTTGCGCTCCCCGACGTGCCTACGGCCTGGCGCGTGGTGGCGACGCCCGCCAGCTGCGTGAAAGTGGCGCTTGGCGCGCTGATGACCGACAAACCCGACCTCGTCGTGTCCGGCATCAACCGTGGCTACAACCTGGGCGCGGTCTCGTACGTATCGGGCACGGTGGGAGCCGCCCGGGAGGCGGCGCTGCAGGGGATTCCCGCGATCGCCGTGTCGATGGCGGTGGAGGGGGACCCTCACTACCTCGCGGCGGCCGAGATGGTGCGCCGCATCGCGGAGCAGGTGAAGACGCGAGGGCTGCCCTCCGGCGCGTTCCTCAACGTGAACATCCCGGCGGGCAGCGCCGACGCGATCAAGGGGATCCGCGTGACGCGCCAGAGCCTGTTGACGGGCACAGAGCGCTTCGAGGAGCAGAAGAGCCCGAACGGCCGGCGCTACTTCTGGAGCATCTGGGAGGAACCCACGGCCGATCCGGAGGGCACCGACGTCTGGGCCACGGATCACGGCTACGTGTCGGTGGTGCCGATGCGGATCGGCGAGTTCGATCAGGCCACGTTCGACGCGTGGTCGGCGGCGTGGCGCTGATACGCGTCCGCAGCCCGAAGGACACCGGCTTCGTCGAACGCCCGGCCGATCAGCTGCAGGCCGATCGGCAGCCCGCCCCGTGACGTGCCGCACGGCACGCTGATGGCCGGCAGGCCCGCGAGGTTCACCGCGACGGTGAACACGTCGGCCAGATACATCTGCAGCGGATCATCCATCCGCTCGCCGAGGCGGAAGGCGGGCGTGGGCGTCGTGGGCATCGCGATCAGGTCGGCGCGCGCGAGCGCCTGCTCGTAGTCGCGCGCGACGAGCGTGCGGACCTGCTGCGCCTTCAAGTAGTACGCGTCGTAGTAACCGGCGCTCAGGACGTAGGTGCCGAGCATGATTCGGCGTTTCACCTCGGCGCCGAACCCCTCCGCGCGCGTTCGCTCGTACATGTCGGCCAGCCCCTCGCCGGGAGCGAGCGGCGCGCGGCGGCCGTAACGCACGCCGTCGTAGCGCGCGAGGTTGGAGCTGGCTTCCGCTGTGGCGATCAGGTAGTACACCGGCGTGGCGTACTTCGCGTGCGGCAATTCGATTTCCACGACCGTCGCACCGAGCGACACCAGCGCGCGCAGCGCTTCGTCGAACGACCGCCGCACGTCATCATCGATCCCCGCCTGCGCCTCTCGCGCGCCGGTGCCGTTCCCGTGTCGCCCCTCTTCCAGCACGCGCGTCGGGATGCCGATCCGGACACCGCGCAGGTCCGCGCCGTCGAGCGCCGCCGCGTAGTCCGGCACGTCGCGCCGCGAGCAGGTGGCGTCCATCGGATCGGCGCCCGCGATGGCGCCGAGCACAATCGCCGCATCGCGCGCGTCGAGCGACAACGGTCCAATCTGATCGAGCGACGAGGCAAAGGCCACCAGGCCGTACCGCGACACGCGGCCGTAGGTCGGCTTCAGGCCGACGACGCCGCAGAGCGCGGCGGGCTGGCGGATCGAGCCGCCGGTATCGGAGCCGAGCGCGAGCGGCACCATGCCGGCGGCGACGGCCGCCGCCGAGCCGCCGCTCGAACCGCCGGGGATGCGCGCGGGATCCCGCGGGTTCATCGTGGGCCCGAACGCGGAGTGCTCGGTTGAAGAGCCCATGGCGAACTCGTCGCAGTTGGCCTTACCGATCACGACGGCGCCCGCCTCTTCGAGCCGTGCGACCGCCGTCGCGTCATAGGGCGGCAGATAACCGGCGAGGATGCGCGACCCCGCGGTCGTTTCGACATCCACCGTGCAGAGGTTGTCCTTGATGGCCACGGGCACGCCGCTGAGGGGGCCCGTGCGGCCGCGGGCGCGCTCGGCGTCCACGGCCTTTGCGCGGGCGAGCGCGCGGTCGCCGGTCACGCGAAGGAAGGCGTGAATGCCGGCGTCGCGCGCCGCGATGTCGGCGAGGGCGCGCTCGCACACGTCGACGGCTGACAGGTCGCCGCTTCGGACGAGGCGGGCGATGGCAGCGGCGGTTCGGGGCGCGCTCATCCAAGCACCCGTGGCACTTTGAACAGCCCGGCGTCGCGATCGGCCTCGGGCGCGTTCCGGTGCGTGGCACCGGCGCCGAGCGACGGGCGTTCCTCGTCGTCCCGCAACGGCGCCTCGGGGTCGGGGAACGGATGGGACATGGGGGGCACGGCGGACGTGTCCACCTGCTGCACCTGCTCGGCGTAGGCCAGGATGCGGCGCAACTGCCCGGCGAAGCGTTCGGTTTCCTGCGGGGTCAGCCGGAGGCGTGCGAGCCTGGCGACTCGCTCGACATCGTCCGGTCCAAGCTCGGAGGCCATAGGTGTATCGTATGCGACGGAGGCATGCCCGTGCCGATGATTCGGCCGCCGGCGGTGGCGGGTTCGTGGTATCCGGGCTCACGCGGCGCGCTCGAGCAGGAGGTGGACTCGCTGCTCGCGGCCGCGCGCGTGCCGGCGCTTTCCGGAACGGTGGCGGTGATCGCGCCCCACGCCGGGATGATGTTTTCCGGCGGCGTCGCCGCCCATGCGTACCGCGCGGTGGCGTCAGAAGATTTCGATGTCATAGTCCTGGTGGGCCCGTCGCACTACGTCGCGTTCGACGGCGTCGCGATTCACGATCGCGGCGGCTTCGAGACCCCGTTGGGGGTCGCCGAGATCGACGAGGAGCTTGCCGCGACGATGATCGCCGCCTCCGCCATCATCCGGCCGCATCCCACGGCGCACGTGCGGGAGCACTCCCTGGAGATGCACCTGCCCTTCATCCAGCGCGTGCTGTCCGCGCGGATCGTGCCGCTCGTGATTGGATACCAGACCCGGTCGACGATCCTCGCGTTGGCCGACGCCCTGTCGCGCACGCTTGCGGGGCGGCGGGCGCTCATCGCGGCGAGCACCGACCTGTCGCACTACTTCGAGGCGGAGCGCGCGGAAAAACTCGACGGGCTCGTCGCGCGGTTTGTCGAGCGTTTCGACCCCGACGGGCTCCTGGACGAGTACGAGAGCTATCCCGAGCACGAGCGCGGCCGCTACGTGGCGTGCGGCGGCGGCGCGGCGATCGCCGCCATGATCGCGGCGCGCGATTTGGGCGCAGGGCGCGCGCACGTGCTGCGGTACGCGCATTCCGGAGACGTGTCGGGCGACCGCACCGCGGTCGTCGGGTACCTGGCCGCCGCGTTCAGCCGGCCGCGGGCACACTGATGCCGTTGTCGCCGGATGCACGGCGTGAGCTGCTGCAGATTGCCCGCGACGCGGTGGCCGCGGCGGTCCAGGGACGGCACTACGATCCCCGCGGCGAGGCGCTGGGCGCCGAATCTCCGGCGGGCGCATTCGTGACGCTGCGCCGCTTCGGCGAGCTGCGGGGATGCATCGGCCAGATCGAACCCCGGCAGCCGCTCGCCGCGACCGTGGCGCATTGCGCGATTGCGGCCGCCGTTCGCGACCCGCGCTTTCCCCCGCTCACCGCCCCCGAGCTCGACGCCGCGACCGATATCGAGATCTCCGTCCTGACCCCGATGGAGCGGGTCGCGTCGGTCGACGAGATCGAGATCGGGCGCGACGGCCTCCTTGTTCAACAGCGATCGCACAGCGGCCTCCTGCTCCCGCAGGTCGCCACCGAGTGGGGATGGGACCGCGACACCTTCCTGGCCCACGCGTGCCGCAAGGCCGGGCTGCCGGCAGACGCCTGGAAGCACGGCGCGGAGATCTTCAGGTTCCAGGCGGAGATCTTCGGGGAGAAGGAGCTCTTACCGCAGAACGCGCGGAACACGCAGGAATCCTAGGCGATCAGCGATCGCAGCGTCGCGAGGTTCATCGCGTCGTACGGATCGATCTCGAGCGGCGCCCGCGTCGATCGCCTTCGCTCCCGCTCATCGTCCTTCGGTGTTTCGAGTGGACAGGTGAGCGCCGAGCCGGGGCATCGGCTACCATGTTGGCATGCGACGATTCGTGATGGCTACCCTGGCGGCGGCGCTCGTGTGCGCACCGGCGCCGATGCGCGCGTGGGGGCTGGACGTGCACCGGCTCATCGCCGGCCGCGCCATCGCGCTCCTGCCCGTTGAGATCCGGCCGTTCTACGAGAAGCACCGGCAGATGATCGTCGAGCACTCGATCGACCCGGACCTGTGGCGCAACGCGGGGTTCGTCGAGGAGCCGCCGCGGCACTTCGTGGACATGGACGCGTACGGCCCGCATCCGTTCACCGCGCTGCCGCACGACTACGACGAGGCGGTGAAGAAATTCGGTGTCGAGTTCGTGACGAAGAACGGAACGCTGCCCTGGCGGACCGCGGAGATGTTCGACAAGCTCGTGAAGGGATTCGAGACCGCCGCGCGCCCCGACCCCGGTTACGGCCCCGAGGACGTGAAGTTCTTCTCGGCGGTGATCGCGCATTACGTGGCCGACGCGCACGTGCCGTTTCACGCCGCGCTCAACTATGACGGCCAGCTCACGAAGCAGTGGGGTATTCATTCGCGCTTCGAATCGCAGCTCGTGCTTCGCAATCTGCCGCGGCTCACGCCTGCGCCACGGGCGATGCCCCCGGTGACAGACCCGCGCGAGTTCATCTTCGATACGCTGACCGACGGGTTCCCCGCGGTCGAGCAGATCCTCGCGGTCGATCGGCGAGCGGTGCGGGGGCGCGACGAGTACGACGACGGGTACTTCGCGCAGATGTACGCCGGCACGCGTCCGATCCTGGAGAAGCAGCTGTCGGCCGCAATCAGCGGCGTGGCGGCCGTCATTGCCGGCGCGTGGGAGCGCGCAGGGAAGCCGGCCCTCCCGCTCGAGCCGCCCAGAGGCAACAGGAAGGTCCGGCGGCGGTAAGGCGCTTCCGCGGTTTCTGCGGCGTCTACTCCGTCCCCGGCGGCATCTCGCGCCGGTCGTGGTGGCGCTCGACGACGCGTTCGACGGGCAGCAGCAGGCGCAGCACGATGAGCGTGGTGAGGGCCGCGACGGCGGCGAGGCGGAAGCTGCCGGCGCCGGCGGCCACCCCGATCGCCGCGTTGACCCAGATCGTGGCGGCGGTCGTCAGGCCCTTGACCGATCCGCCGGTCCGCAGGATGGCCCCACCGCCGAGAAACCCGATGCCGGTGACGATCTGGGAGGCGATGCGGGTCGGGTCGGCCGCCCTGTCTGGCGGCGCCAGTTCGATCGACATCAGCGTGAACAGCGCCGAGCCGACGGCGATGAGCGTGTTGGTCCTGAGCCCGGCCGCTTTCTGGTTCCACTCCCGCTCGAGGCCGATGAGCGCGCCCAGCGAGGCGGCCAGCAGCAGCCGCTCGATAATCTGCGCGAGTCCAAGTTCCATCGCGCGAATGCTATCGTAAATCCCGGCATGGACGTCTTCCTGGTTCCGATCGGCGTCGGCACGCACGAGCTTTACTGCGAGGTGGCCGACGGGCCGCCCGAAACAGGAGCGCCGGCGGGCGGGGTTTTCCGGTCGCTGACGCACCGCTTCCGCGAGACGCTCGCCGCCGCCGAGCGCGATCGGCGCGCGCGGATGAGCGGCACGCCGGTCGAGGAGGCCGGGGGGTGGTGGGGCCGGATGAAGGCCCGGACGCTCCGGTGGGCCGCCGAAGCGATCGCCGAGCAGCGGCTCCTGTGGCACTTGCGCGGCTGCGACCGCGCGACGCTCGGCCATCCCGACGACCTGACCGAGACGACCGTGCGCGACGCGCTCCGCACGCAGCTCGCGAGCGACTACGACAAGCACCGGCGCTGGTTCATCATCGACCTGCTCGGCTTCATCGGCTCGGGTGTGTTCATGCTGGTGCCGGGCCCCAACGTCATCGCGTACTACTTCGCGTTCCGCTTCGTGGGGCACTATCTGTCGATGCGCGGCGCGCGGCAGGGGCTCGACGCGACCGCGTGGGAGCTGCGGCCGCGCGCGGAACTGCGGGAGGTGCGCGAGGCAATCGCCGCCGGCGGTCCCCAGCGCCGCGAGCGGCTTCGCGCCATCGAGGCGCGGTTGCACCTCGAACACCTGGCGGCCTTTGTCGAGCGGGTCTCGTGACCCGCGATATACTCGGCGCGTTGACCCTCAAGGACCTTGCCCAACGTCTTGGCTGCCGTCTCGAAGGGGACGGGGTCGTCGAGATCACCGGCGCCGCCGGCATCGAACAGGCGCAGCCGGGCGAGGTCAGCTTCATCGCCAACCCGAAGTACCTGCGCGCGCTGGCCGCGACGCGCGCCTCCGCGGTCATCCTCGACGAGAAGGCGCCGGCGCCGCCCTGCGCCGCCCTGCGCACCCCGGAGCCCTACGTGGCGTTCGCCCGCGCCCTCGAGCTGTTCGCGCACGTGCCGCATCCCCCGCCGGGCGTCGACGCGTGCAGCGCGATCGGGCGCGACGTGCAGTTCGGGAAGCACGTCGCCGTCGGGCCGTTTGTCGCCATCGGCGACGGCGCGGTCATCGGCGACCACACCGTCATCCACTCCCACACCGCGATTGGCGCGGGCACCCGCCTCGGGCGCGACTGCATCATCTACTCGCACGTGGCGATTCGCGAGCGCGTGACGATTGGCGACCGCGTGATCCTCCACGGCGGCGTCGTGATCGGCAGCGACGGCTACGGGTTCGCGCGGCGGAAGGACGGCACGCACTACAAGATCCCGCAGAACGGCACGGTCGTGATCGAAGACGACGTGGAGCTGGGCGCGGGGACGTGCGTGGACCGGCCGGCCGTCGGGGAGACCCGGATCGGCGCGGGCAGCAAGATCGACAACCTCGTGCAGATCGCCCACGGGGTGCGCGTGGGTGAACGCGTGCTGTTCGCGGCGCAGACCGGCATCGCGGGCAGCTCCACGGTGGAAGATGACGTCGTGCTCGCCGGGCAGGTCGGGGTCGCCGGGCACATCACGATCGGCAAGGGCACGATCGCCACCGCGCAGACGGGGATTCCCAATTCCACCGGACCGGGCAGCTTCGTGTCGGGCTATCCCGCGGTTCCCAACCGCGAGTGGCTGAAGTCGTCGGCCGTGATCAGGAAGCTGCCCGAGTTGAGAAAGCAGGTGCAGGATCTGGAGCGGCGCCTCGCGGGGCTCGAGTCGGAGCTGGCGCGCGTACGCGGCGAGGAGTGATGAGGCGCGCGTGTATCGCCATTTTACCTCTTGCCTTGCTCCTTTTACCTGTTTCCTTTCCCGTCTCAGCGCAGATCGCGTCCACCGCGCCCGGCCCTGCCCCCGCGGCACCGGGCCCGCTCTCGCGCTACCGTTTCCACCTGAACGCGGTTCGCGTCGCGACGGGCGATCCGCAGTTGCGGTGGGACGCGGATCTGGGCGGCGACCTGGACCTGTACGATTACCGTGCCGGGCGCATCACGTTCCTCGCCAACTACGAGGCGATCCTCGGAGACGAGCGCCGCGCGTTCGATCCGGTGCAGGGAAACTACACGCTCGACCTCTCGGCCTCGCATCGCACGCGCCACGGCGAAATTTCCGGCGTGTTCCACCACCTGTCCCGGCACCTCAGCGACCGCGAGAAGCCAGAGCCGGTGGACTGGAACATGATCGGCGTGCGGTTCGTCCGGCCGTACGCACGGGGACGCGTCGCCGCCACGATGGCGGGGCACGCGCTGTTCACGGTGCAGCGCTCGTCGGTGGATTACGACGCGGAGTACGGCGCGGAGGCGCGCGCCGACTATCGCGTCGACGCGCGGCGTGCGGCGTTCGCCGCCGCGACGCTGCACACGTTCAATACGGACGGCTCGATCGCCGGCCGCGGGTGGCAGAACGGGGGGCGCGTCGAGGGGGGCTTCCGCTTCGCCGGCGGCGCGGCCGCGCTCGAGCTCGTGGCGGCGCTCGAGCGCCGCGTGGACGACCATCCGATCAGGCGCGGCAACGCCACGTGGCTGTTTGCCGGCTTTCGGCTGCTGCACCCCTGAAGGGCTCGTCCGCCGTGCCATAATCCCGTGATGGGACTCTCGCAGGGGCGCCGCGCCGTTGCCGCGGGCGCCGTCGCCTTGACGCTGCTCTGGGGGACGCCGCCGGCCGCGGCGGCCACGCGCCCGCCGAAACTCGACTACAAGCTGGTCACCCTCGACAACGGGCTTCGCGTGGTGCTGCTCGAGGACCATTCGACGCCCATCGTCCACCTGCAGCTCTGGTATCACGTGGGCTCGCGCGACGAACGGAAGGGGCGGACGGGGTTCGCGCACCTGTTCGAGCACATGATGTTCAAGGGCTCCAAGAACGTGGAGTCCGAGGCGCACCCGTCGATGATCTCGAGCGTGGGAGGGCAGAGCAACGCCTACACGACGGAAGACACGACGGTCTACTGGGAAACCGTTCCGGCCCAGTACCTGCCGCTCATCCTCTGGCTCGAGGCCGACCGCATGGCGTCGCTGCGGATCAACGAGAAGACGTTCCGCACCGAGCGTGAAGTCGTGAAGGAAGAGCGGCGGATGCGCGTGGAAAACCAGCCGTACGGGCGCCTCCAGGAACTCATCTACGCCAACGCCTTCACCGTGCATCCGTACAAGCACCCGACGATTGGCAGCATGGAGGACCTCGAGGCCGCGTCGATCGAGGACGTTCGCGACTTCTACCGCACGTACTACGTCCCGAACAACGCGACGCTCGCCCTGGTCGGCGACTTTGACATGGCCGAGGCGCTGGCGCTCGTGCAGAAGTACCTCGGGCGCGTGCCGCAGGGAAAGGCCGTCCCGCGCGACATCCCGAAGGAGCCGGCGCCGGCCAGGCAGCGGCGCGTGCTGCTCGAGGAGCCCTGGCCGCTCCCCGCCGTCGTCGTGGCGCACCCGATCACCTACGACGGCGATCCCGATTCGTACCCCCTGCACATCGTGTCGAAGATCCTCTCGGACGGGCAGAGCTCGCGGATTTACCGGTCGCTCGTCTACAACAAGCAGGTCGCGGTTGCGGCCTTCGGGCAGGGGAACATCATCGAGGACCCCAACCTCTTCTTCGCGGTCGCGCTGGTGCAGCCGGGGCGCACGCCGTCCGAGGCCGAGCAGGCGCTGGTCGCCGAGCTGGAGCGGCTGAAGAACGAGCCGATCAGCGAGGCGGAACTGCAGCAGGCGAAGAACCAGTTCGCACGCGATTACATCATCGGCCGCGAGTCGAACCAGCAGAAGGCGACGCACCTCGCGCACGCGATCGTCCTGCACAAGGGGGACGTGACCACCGCGGACGGTGAGTTCGACATCTTCATGAACGTCACGACCGCCGACGTGCAGCGCGTCGCGCGCAAATACTTCACGCCGGAGAGCCGGCTGATCATGACCATCATGCCGAAGGGGGGGACGCGCTAGTGCGTGCATTCGACCTTCGGCATCCGGCCTGTGGCCTCTTGATGGCGCTCGTCACCGTGAGTTCCAGCAGCGCGCAGACGTCCTGGCCGTCCGAGCGCCCGCCGCGCCCGCTGGCCGCGCGCGACGTCAAGTTCCCGCCGTACGAAATCCGCACGCTGAAGAACGGCCTCCAGGTGGTCGTCGTGCTGCACCACGAGCAGCCGGCCGTGAGCCTGCGGCTGCTCGTGCGCGCGGGGGGCGCGCTGGACCCCGACCAGAAGCCGGGCGTCGCCTCGCTCGCCGCTACGCTGCTCGACCAGGGCACGACGACGATGAGCGCGGAAGAAATCGCGAACGCCGTGGACTCGGTGGGCGGCGGGCTCGGCACCGGCGCGGGGACCGACCTGTCCTTCGTCAACGCCGTGTTCATGAAGGACAGCTTCGACCTGGCGCTGCGGCTGGTGTCGGACGTCGCTCGAAACCCCGCGTTCGCGCAGGCGGAGATCGATCGCCAGCGGCAGCAGCGGCTGTCGGGGCTCCAGGTGAGCTATGACGACCCGGACTACGTGGCGGACGTCGTGTTCGACCGCCTCGTGTACGGGTTCCATCCGTACGGCAAACCGGACTCGGGCACGCCCGCCTCGCTCGCCGCGATCACGCGCGACGACCTGGTCGCGTTCCACAAGGCCAACTTCGCGCCGAACAACGCGATCCTCGCGATTGTCGGGGACCTTACCGCCGGCGAGGCGTTCGCGGGGGCGGAGCGGGTGTTCGGCGACTGGGCGCGCAACGATGCGATCAAGGTGGACCCGCCCACCGACGCGCCGCCGCCCACCCGCCGCGTCGTGGTGATCGACCGTCCGGGCGCTGTCCAGACGGAGATCCGCGTCGGGCACCTCGCGGTGCCGCGCAAGCACCCGGACTACATGGCGCTCGACATCGCGTCGAAGATTCTCGGCGGGGAGGGGAGCAACCGCCTTCATCGCGTGCTGCGCTCGGAGCGCGGCCTGACCTACGGCGCGTCGGCGGACCTCGAGACCCTGAAGTTCGCGGGGGACCTGGTGGCGGAGACCGACACGCGGTCGGACGCCACCGGCGAAGTGCTGCGGTTGATCGTCGACGAGTTCTGGCGCCTCCAGCGCGACCGCGTTGGCGCGGGCGAGCTGAAAGGCGCGCAGGACTACCTGGCGGGCAGCTTCCCGCTGACGATCGAAACGCCCAGCGCCATCGCCCTCCAGGTGCTCAACGCGGTGTTCTTCGGCCTGGATCTGAACGAGCTGGAAACGTATCGCGACCGCGTGAATGCGGTGACGGCCGACGACATCCAGCGCGTGGCACGGGGCTACCTGCGGCCCGATCGCCTCTCGATTGTGCTCGTCGGCGACGCCTCCACGTTCGCCTCGCAGCTCGCATCCGCCGGCTTCCCGCAGTTCGAGCGGGTGCCGATCGCCGAGCTCGATCTCTCATCGGCCGATTTCCGCCGCCGCGCGGCGGCGCCGGTCGGAGGGGCGCGCCTGATGCCGGCGGCCCTGAGCGAGCGCCGCGAGTCGCAGGAGCCGGCCCTGAGCGAGCGCCGCGAGTCGAACGGGCTCGTCGATCGTGCGATCGCCGCGAAGGGAGGCCTCGAACGGCTGCGCGCGCTTCGCACCGTCAAAGCCGAAGCCACGACCCGCATGGTGCTGCCGTCGGGGGCCTCCTCCACGATCGAGACCGCCAGCGTCATCGAATATCCGGAGCGGTTTCGCCTGGATCTGGTGACGCCCTCCGGCGTGCTGCGCCAGGTGTACGACGGCGGGCGCGCGTGGGTGCGCGGCGCGGGGCGGCAGGCGGCCGACCTCGTGGCGCATGAAATGAAGGCCAGCGTGGACCGTGACGTGCTGCGCCTGCTGCTGCGCGCGAGCGACCGCGAGCTGCGGCCCCGCCCGGTCGATGACGTGATGCTGGAGGACGGCACGCGCGGTCCCGCGCTCGAGTACCTCGTCGGCGGCCAGACCGTGCAGCTCGTGCTCGATCCTGCCTCGTCGCTGGTGGTTGCGGAACGGTATGTCGTGCCCGGCGCCGAAGGGGACCAGCGCGTCGAGGAGCGGTTCGCCGATTACCGGCCGGTCGAGGGCGTGATGGTGCCGTTCACGACGACGATCCGCCGCAACGGGCGGATCGTGCTCGAGCGGCGCCTGAAGTCCATCGCCTTCAACGTCGCCCTGCCCGCTGACGCCTTTGCCCGTGAAAGGGTCTGACCGCGTTCGCGTCCTGATCTCCTGCGGGGAGGCGTCGGGCGACCTGTACGCGGGTGCGCTCGCGCGCGAGCTTCGCGCGATGGATCCGGACGTGGCCATCACCGGCCTTGGCGGCGACCGCCTCCGCGACGCCGGCGCGACGCTCGTCGGCGACTATCGCGGGCTCACGGTGACGGGGCTGGCCGAGGCGCTCAAGGTCCTGCCCCGGTCGTACGCCATGTACCGCCGCCTCGTTGCGGCGGCGCGCGCCGCGCGCCCGGACGTGTTCGTCGCGATCGATTTTCCCGATTTCAATTTCCGGCTCGCCGGCGTGATGAAGCGCCTGGGCGTTCCGGTCGTGTACTACATCAGCCCGCAGCTCTGGGCGTGGCGATCCGGACGCATGAGGACGATGCAGCGGATCGCCTCGCACGTGCTGGTCATCTTTCCCTTCGAAGAGCCGCTCTATCGCGAGGCGGGCGTGCCGGTGAGCTTCGTCGGGCATCCGCTGCTCGAACTGACCGGCCCCGCGCCATCGCGCGGCGCGTTCCTGGCCGGGATCGGGTTGAACGCCGGGGCGCAGACGGTCGCCTTGCTCCCGGGCAGCAGGCCGAACGAGGTGCGCGCGCTTCTGCCGACGATGGTGCAGGCCGCGGCGCGCATCGTACGAGCGCGTGCCGGCACCCAGTTCGTGGTTGCCCGCGCGCCGCACCTCGAGGACGCGCTGTTCGAGCCGGCGACACGGGCCGCGGCCCCCATGGCGATTGTCGAAGGGCGCGCAGACGAGGTGCTCGCCTCGTCCGACATCACGATCACGGCGTCCGGGACCGCGACGGTGCAGGCCGCCATCCATGACTGCCCCATGGTGATCGTGTACCGGCTCTCGCCGCTCTCGTACCGCATGGGCAAGCCGTTCGTGAAGGTGGACACCTACGGGATGGTGAACCTGATCGCCGGCCGGCGCATCGCGCCCGAGCTGATCCAGGAGGATTGCACCGCCGAGCGCGTCACGGAGAGCGCGCTCGCGCTGCTCACCGACCCGGCCGAGTACGCCGCGGCGAAGCAGGGGCTCCGCGACGTCCGGGCCAGGCTTGGGACACCCGGGGCGAGCCGCCGGGCCGCCGAGGCCGTGCTGGGCATCGCGCGCGGGGCCACGGCCCCGCCGCGTCACGAGAACATCCTGAGGTAAACTGCCGTCATGCGATTCCGCTCGTGCGTCGCCGCGATCATCGCCATCCTGCTGGCCGGCGCGAGTGCGCGCGCCACCGTGCTCATCCCGATCGATCTGAACGAGCTGGCCGTCTCCGCCCACGCGGTCGTGTACGCCCGCATCGCCGAGGTGCGCGCCGTGGTCACCGACGATCGTCGCCGGGTCGAATCGATCGTGGTCGCCGAAGCCATGGGCTACATGAAAGGGGACATGGGGCGCACGATCGTGTTCCGCGTCCCGGGCGGGCAGGTCGGCGCCTATCGCACGGTGATGATCGGCGCTCCGTCGTTCGAGCGTGGTGACGAAGTGGTGCTGTTCTTCGGCGCGCGCGGTCCTTCTCTTCCGTATCTGGTCGGCTTCAGCCAGGGGGTCTACCGGGTGCGGATCGACGGGCGCACCGGGATACGGATGGTCGTGCCGCCGCCGGCGGTGAACACCGGCGAGACCGTCGCGTTGAAGCGAGGGGCGCGCCCCCCGATGGCGCTCGACGCGTTCGCCGCGCAGGTGCGCGCGCTGGCCGCCGCGCCGGGGCGTGTCGAGTGACCGCGCGCGTCCGGCTCGTTGCCGTCGCCGCGCTCGCGCTCGCCGCGCTGGCCCCTGCGCCTCTCCTCGCGTACCTGAAACTCGGGTTCCAGGTCGGCTCGCGGACCGTCACGCTGCACTGGGTCAACCAGCCGACGCGGTACTCGATCACCAACTCGGGTGTCCCCAGCGTGACACCGTCCCAGTTCCAGTCAGCCGTCGCGGCCGCGTTCTCCACGTGGGAGCAGGTCCCGTCCGCCAGGTTCAGCGGCACCTTCGCCGGCTTCACGGGTGCCCGGCCCTTCGAGGACGACGGGATTTCCGTGCTGGGGTACGCGAGCCGCCCGGATCTCGACCGCGTGCTGGCGGCGACCACGTTCATCATCAACACGACGACCGGCGAAATCGTGGAGTCCGACATCTTTTTCAATTCCGCCTTCGGATGGTCCACGGCGCAGGCGGGGGAGCCGAACCGCTTCGACGTCCAATCGATCGCGCTCCACGAGATCGGCCACCTGCTCGGGCTGGGGCACTCGGCGCTCGGCGAGACCGAGCTGCGCGCGGCCGGAGGGCGGCGCGTGATCGCCGCAGGCGCCGTGATGTTCCCGATCGCGTTTTCCGCGGGCAACGTGGAAGAACGCGTGCTGCAGGCCGATGACATCGCGGGGGTGTCGGATATCTACCCGGACGGCACCTTCCGCACCCACACCGGCTCGATCTCGGGCCGCGTGACGAAGAACGGCGCCGGCGTGTACGGCGCGCACGTGGTCGCATTCAACCTGCAGACCGGCCAGATGGTCGGCAACTTCGCGTTGAGCGACACGGGCGCATTCGCGATCGCCGGCCTGGAGCCGGGCGCGTACGCCGTGCGCGTCGAGCCGCTGGACGACGCCGACCTGGAGAGCTTCTTCGATTCCGCGTCGAAGGTGGACGCGGCGTTCGCGCCGAAATTCTACGAGCGCATCGTCGTGGCGCCGCGCGGCGGCGGGTCGGGCGAAATCGAGATCACGGTGAGCGCGCGATGACGGCCCGCGGCGCGCTGGCGACGCTGTTCGTGCTGGTGTGGCTGGCGCCTGCCTCCGCGCAGCCCCGCGAGCCCCGCTTCGAGCTGTCGGCCGGCGGCCTCTTCGCCGGCGGCTACGACCTGACCGGCGCCAGCGCGAACCTGGTGAGAAACCAGTCGGGCGGCGGCGACTTCGCGATCTTCAACACGGACACGCGCGCCGAGTCCGCGCCGGGCTTCGAGGTGCGCGCGGGCTGGCGTCTCACGCCGCGGTTCACCGTCGAAGGGGGACTGGTCGTGGGCCGGCCGCGCCTGGCGTCGCGGCTCTCGGGCGACGTGGAGGGAGCGCCCGACGTCACGATCTCCGAGGATCTCTCGCAGTACATCATCGACGCGTCGGTCACGGCCGCGCTCGGCTCGTTCAGCGGCGGCCGAATCGTGCCGTTCGTCCGGGCCGGAGCGGGACATCTGCGCGAGCTCCACGAGGACAACACCCTCCTGGAAACGGGGCAGGCGTACCACGCGGGCGGCGGCCTCACCGCGTGG
The DNA here is from genome assembly GCA_016184105.1 of Acidobacteriota bacterium. Classification (NCBI taxonomy): domain Bacteria; kingdom Pseudomonadati; phylum Acidobacteriota; species Acidobacteriota bacterium. The sequence continues at coordinate 71,707 of JACPDI010000028.1, read as the reverse complement.
CTCGGCGAGCGTCGCCGCCTCGGGTTGCGCATCGACGGCCGGATGTATTTCCTGCGGGGCGGCATCGACTTCGGGAAGTCTTCCCGCACCGTGACCACCGGCGCCGGGGCGCTGGTGTTCGCGTTCTGATCCGCCACGGCTTCCCGATCCAACACGGTCCAGTCCGCGAGCTCTGGCGTTGCAAGCCGCCCCGCAGTGAGCGATCATTCCGGGATGGCCTCAAACGATTCTTTCAACGTACGCCGCTCGCTGTCGGTCGGCGGCCAGCGGTTCTCTTTGTTCAGCCTGCCGGCGCTCGAACAGGCAGGTTTCTCGCAGGTCTCGCGCCTGCCGTACTCCCTCAAGATCCTTCTCGAGAACCTGCTGCGGCGGGAGGATGGCCGCTTCGTCGATCGAGATGACATCCGCGCGGTCGCGAGCTGGGATCCCACCGCCGATCTCGAGCAGGAGATTGCGTTCATGCCCGCGCGCGTCCTGCTCCAGGACTTCACCGGCGTCCCGGCCGTCGTCGATCTGGCGGCGATGCGCGACGGGATGGTGCGGCTCGGCGGCGATCCGTCGAAGGTCAACCCGCTGTGGCCCGTCGAGCTCGTCATCGACCACTCCGTGCAGGTCGATCACTTCGCGCGGCGCGATGCCGCAGAGCTGAACGCGCAGCTCGAGTTCTCCCGCAACCGCGAGCGCTACACGTTCCTGCGCTGGGGGCAGACCGCGTTCGACAACTTCCGCGTCGTCCCACCCGACACCGGCATCGTCCACCAGATCAACATCGAGTACCTCGCGCGCGTCGTGTTCCGGGAAAAGGGAGCCGAGCCGCTCGTCTATCCCGACACGCTGGTCGGCACCGACTCGCACACGACGATGGTCAACGGCCTCGGTGTCGTCGGTTGGGGCGTGGGCGGGATCGAGGCAGAGGCCGCCATGCTCGGGCAGCCCATTTCGATGCTGGTTCCCGAGGTCCTGGGCTTCCGTCTCGTCAATCGCCTGCCGGAAGGCACGACGGCCACCGACCTGGTGCTGACCGTCACCGAGCGGTTGCGCAAGCACGGCGTGGTGGGCAAGTTCGTCGAGTTCTTCGGGCCCGGCCTCGAGGACCTGACGATCGCCGATCGCGCCACGCTCGGCAACATGTCGCCTGAGTACGGCGCGACGATCGCCATCTGCCCGATTGACGACATGACGCTCGACTACCTGCGCCTCACGGGGCGCGACGCCGATCACGTGCGCCTCGTCGAGGCGTACGCGAAGGAGCAGGGGCTCTTCCGCCTGGCCGGTGGGATCGATCCGGCGTACGACGAGGTCATCGAGCTCGATTTGTCGACCGTCGAGCCAAGCCTCGCCGGCCCGAAGCGGCCGCAGGATCGCGTGTCGCTCGTGAACTCGAAGGTGCGCTTCGAGCAGGCGCTCGAGACGATGCTCGCGGACCAGAAGAAGCGGACCGCGGCCGCGACGCCGAAGCCCGGCGAGGCGACGTCGCCGCAGGCGAGCGCCGCGACGGCCGCGGCCGTGGCCGAGGCGCCTGGTGCCGGCCCTGGCTCGGAGCTTGGCCACGGCTCGGTGGTGGTTGCCGCGATCACGAGCTGCACCAACACGTCCAACCCGAGCGTGATGATCGGCGCCGGGCTGCTCGCAAAGAAGGCGGTCGAGCGCGGACTGAAAACCAAGCCGTGGGTGAAGACGAGCCTCGCGCCCGGATCGCTCGTGGTGACGGAGTACCTGAAGGCGTCGGGCCTGCTGCCGTACCTGGAACAGCTCGGCTTCAGCATCGTGGGGTACGGATGCACGACGTGCATCGGCAACAGCGGGCCGCTCCCCGAGCCGGTATCGCTGATGGTCAGGGACCGGAATCTCGTGGTCGCGTCGATCCTCAGCGGGAACCGGAACTTCGAAGGGCGCATCCAGTCGCAGGTGCGCGCGAACTACCTCGCCTCGCCTCCGCTGGTGGTCGCCTACGCGCTGGCGGGAACCATGCGAACGGATCTCACCTCCGAGCCGCTCGGGACCGACGCGGACGGGCACCCGGTCTATCTCAAGGACATCTGGCCCACCGAGCGGGAGATCCAGGACGCGATGCTCCAGTCCGTACGATCGGACATGTTCACGCACACGTATGCGGAAGTGTTCCAGGGAGACGGCCGGTGGCGCGCGCTGCCGACGCCGACCGGCGATCGCTTCGCGTGGGACGACATGTCGACCTACATTCGCAAGCCGACGTTCTTCGAGGACATCACCCCGAGCCCGAGGCCGCTCTCGGACATCACCGGCGCGCGCGTGCTCGCGCTGCTGGGCGACAGCGTCACGACCGACCACATCTCGCCGGCGGGCTCCATTCCACCCGACGGCCCGGCAGGCCGCTACCTGATCGCGAACGGGGTGGAGCCGCGCGATTTCAATTCATACGGCGCGCGGCGCGGAAACCACGAGGTGATGGTCCGCGGCACGTTCGCGAACATCCGCCTGCGGAACCAGGTGGCGCCCGGCACGGAGGGAGGCTGGACCACGCTGCTGCCCGACGGCGACGTGATGTCGATCTTCGACGCGTCGGAGAAATATCGCGAGCGCGGCGTGCCGCTGATGGTGCTGGCCGGCAAGGAGTACGGATCCGGCTCGTCGCGCGACTGGGCGGCGAAAGGTACCGTGCTGCTCGGCGTCCGCGCCGTCATCGCCGAGAGTTTCGAGCGCATCCACCGCAGCAACCTGGTGAACATGGGCGTGCTGCCGCTGCAGTTCAAGGCGGGCCAGAGCGTCTCGACGTGCAGGCTCACCGGGCGCGAGCGCTTCGACATCACCGGGCTCGCGCTGCTGAAACCGCGCGCGGAGACGACCGTGCGCGCGATCTGCGAGGACGGCACCACCAGAGACCTGGCCGTCACGGTGCGCATCGACACGCCGGAGGAGCTCGAAGCGTTCCGCCACGGCGGGATTCTGCCCTACGTGTTGCGACAGCTCGTCAAGCAGTAACAACAGGTTCTACCGGGTGGTTCTTCCGACTCGTTCTGACGGATGGTTCTGACGGATACCGCGTGGAATCCACCGACGTGAAGGCCCGCGCGCGCGCGCTGGGGTTCGAGCTGTGCGGCATCGCGACCGCCGATCCGCAGCCAGAGCTGAGGTTTCTCGCCGACTGGCTCGGCCGTGGGTACCACGGCGAGATGCACTACATGGCGCGCACCGCCGAGCGGCGGCTGGACCCGCGCGCCGTGCTGCCTTCCGCGCGGTCGATCGTCGTCCTCGGCGCCATCTACAACACCGGCGCACCGGCATCGCTTGAACGAGTCGATCCGCACGCGGCGCTGCTGTCGCGCTATGCGTGGGGCGACGACTACCATGACGTGCTCGGCTCGCGCCTGGAACAGCTCGAGGCGTGGATGCGGGCGCGCTGCGGCCCGTCGTTCGAGTCACGCCGCTACGTGGACACGGGTCCGGTCGTCGAGCGCGTCGCCGCCGGCGCCGCCGGCCTCGGGTGGATTGGCAAGAATGCCTGTCTCATCAATCCGGCGCTCGGCTCGTGGCTGTTCCTGTGCGAGATCCTCTGCAGTCTCCCGCTCGAGCCGGATCGGCCCGAACCGGATCGGTGCGGCACGTGCACGCTCTGCATCGAGGCGTGTCCCACGGAGGCCATCGTCGGCGACCGCGTGGTGGATGCCACGCGGTGCATCTCGTACCTGACGATTGAGTTGAAGGGCAGCATCCCGGAGGCGCTCCGCGGGCAGATGGGACGCCACGTGTACGGCTGCGACATCTGCCAGGAAGTGTGCCCCTGGAATGCGGACGCCGTGGCCGCGATCAGCCGCGACGCCGCGTGGCGACCCCGCGCCGCGTTTGCGGACGCGGACCTGCTGCGGCTCTGGCGCATGCGGGATGCCGAGCTGAGGCAGGCGATCACGGGCACGCCGATGACGCGCGCGCGAGTGAAGCGGCTGCGCCGCAACATCGCAGTCGCGATTGGCAACTGCGGCGACCCGTCGGCGGCGGCGGTCTTCGACGAGCCAATCGACGCCCCCTCGATCGGCGATCCGCTGGTTCAAGGGCACGTCACATGGGCAAGAGCAAAACTGGCGGCGACCCGGCACGCTTAGAATAGCAGCATGTCGGACTCGCTCGCGCCCTCGCTCCTCCTCTCGATGCCGCAGCTGCAGGATCCCAATTTCGCGAAATCGGTTGTGCTGCTCTGCGAGCACGCGCCGGAGGGGGCGTTTGGCCTCGTCCTCAATCGTCCGACCGACGTCGCGGCGGCCGACGCCGTCCGCCTCGAGCCCCAGGTGGTCGGCGGCAACGGGCTGCGCCTCTGGATCGGCGGACCTGTCGAGCCGGAACGCGGGTGGATCGTCATCGATCACGAGCCCGGTCCCGACGCGCGGCAGATCGTGGACGGTGTGTATCTATCGAGTTCGCCGCTCGTCTTGCGGCGCGTCCTGGAATCGCCGGCGGCGCCGCGCGCGCGGGTGCTCGCCGGCTACGCCGGGTGGGGGCCCGGCCAGCTCGACGAAGAGCTCGCCGAATCCTCGTGGCTCATCGCCAGCGTGGAGCCCGATTTGATCTTCGATGTGGATCCGAGCGTCATGTGGGAAACCGCGATCCGTCGTCTGGGTGCGGACCCGATGTCGCTGCAGATGAGTCGTGGCGTGCACTGAGCGGACGGTACCTTGATTGCCGTTCCATGAACGTGCAGGCGATCGCAGCGTAAAGTTCAGGCACGAGGCACGAGGACGTCTCGGCGCCTAGTGGCTCGTGCCTGCCTTGCCGCTGTCGCCGCCGGCAATCGCGGCCGCCTGCGCCAGACCGTGCGGGGGATCTTCGGGATCTCCCGGATGGCGCGTATGCTCGAGAACGTTGCGCAGTTCCGACACCTGCGAGCGCAACGCTTCGATACACGCGGCCTGTGTCTCGTGCGACGTCGGCAAGCCTGTTTCCAGCCCGCAAAATGAACAAATCATGGGGCCTCCCCCATGCCAGGATTGGGTTTGTAATCACCCTCGCAGGGCACCGACCTGGACTGCAAGTTCAGTGCCCCGACAGGCTTGCTACCACAGCGGCAAGACCGCGCGAGAGCGGCGTGATTCGATAGTCCAAGTCGCGCATCGCCGCGGAGGAATCGAGCGGCCAGTCGTGGCTGAGCACGTGCACCGTCCCCCGTGTCAACAACGGTGTCCGATTCAGGATCGCGGCGCGTAATTCTTCCCAGATGGCGACTATTCGCGCGGCGGCAACCGGGATCCGGCGCGGCAGGTCGCGTCCGGTGAGCTGGTGAAGAATCTCAAACAGCCTCATCTGGGGCGCGTTCTCGCCGCCCAACGCGTAAGCCGCGCCTGCAGCGCCACGCTCCAGCGACGAGACGTGTGCCTCCGCCACGTCGTCCACGAAGGCGAACGACCACGTGCGATCCGCGCCGACGATTCCGGGCAGCCGTCCGCCCAGATGGTCCGCCACGAGGCGGCCGACGAGGTTCCCTTCCGTACTTTCGCCCGGCCCGTACAAGCCACCGGGATACAACCGCACGAGCGGCGCGCCGCGCGCGAGTGCGTCGGCGGCTGCGCGCTCCGCGTCCCTCTTCGTGCGCTGGTAATCGTTGCCGGCCGGCGCCTGCTCCGCGGCGCCCGCCGGAGGCAGGGCCAGGAACGACGAGGTGTACACGATTCGGGTGATGCGATGATGCGCGGCGGCGTCGAGCGCGTTGAGCAACCCTCCGACGTTCACGTCGTGGAAGTCCTGCCGCCGCCGGCGCCAGACGCTGACGAGCGCCGCGGTATGGCAGAGCGCGTCGCAGCCCGCCGCCGCGCTCGCCAGCGCCGCCGCATCGCGGACGTCGCCGTCGACGGCGATACCCGGCAGGCCTCCGGCCACGGCGGCACGCGCCGACCGCGCGAAGATCACCGCGTGGTGGCCGCGGCGCGCCAGCGCCCGCGCAATCGCGCGCCCCAGGTAGCCCGTCCCCCCCGTCAGCAGCACCCTCATGCCGCTCTAGCTGACCACTCCGCGAACCCCTCTGTCCACTGACCACTGACCACTGACCACTGCTAGTGAGATATGCTTGAACTTCCTGCATGTTCGGTCGCCAGCGCACCGGTTCGGTTGTCTGTCCTTCCTGCGGAAATCTCGTCGGCGTCAACGATGAGCGCTGTTTCACGTGCGGCCGGTGGAACCCCGGACTGTGGGGGTTCACGCCGGCGTTGCGGCGTCTTGGCGCGGATTTCGGCTTCGCCGAGACGGTCACGGCCGCGTGCGCGGCGCTGTACCTCCTGATGCTGATCTACTCGGGATCCGGCATCCGCACGCGCGGGCTGCTCACGTTTCTGTCCCCCAGTCCCGAAGCGATGTTCTACTTCGGCGCGAGCGGCGCCGTGCCCGTCTTCCAAGCGGGGCGATGGTGGACCGTGCTGAGCGCGGGCTGGCTGCACGGCGGGGCGCTGCACATCGTGTTCAACATGATGTGGGTCCGGCAGCTCGGTCCCGCCGCGGAAGAGCTGTTTGGCACCGGCCGCACGGTCATCATCTACACCGTCGGGAGCGTCGTCGGCTTCGTGATGAGCAGTGTGATGGGCCTTCTGCTCGGGGGCGTCCCGATCGTAGGGGGGTCGTTCCTGACGCTCGGCGCGTCGGCGCCGATTTTCGGCCTGCTCGGCGCGATGGTGCACTACGGGCGCCAGTCGAGCAGCATCGTGAAGACGCAGGCGGCCGGCTACGCGATGACGCTGTTCCTGTTCGGGCTGCTCATGCCGGGCGTGGACAACTGGGCGCACGGCGGCGGCTTCCTCGGCGGCTACCTGGCGTCATTTCTCCTAGACCCCCGCCGGCCCGAGCGGGGCAACCACCTGCTGATCGCGTTCCTCTGCCTCGCGCTGACGGTCGCGTCGCTGCTGGCGTCGTTCTTCATCCGGTAAGTTCACCGCAGAATAGGCGGACTGCGTGTTCTGCGCCTTCTGCGGTGTAGCCGTCGCCGAGGATCACGAGGTCCACCTTGCCCGCGCGGGCGCCGCTTTCGAAAAGCGTCCACACGGCGCCGGCCGGCGCGAGCGGCGCGCGGTTGACGAGGCGCGACGCCGGATCGATCGCAACCGACCAGGCTTCGGCGAAGGAGTGATCGGGCTGCCGCTTCTGCAGGACCACGCGGACGGGCCTGTTCGGCCACGGAAAGCGCAGCGACTCGTGGAACGTGCGGTTGCCGCGTGCGGCTGCCCGCCCAGGGGCCGTCATCGACGATCCGATCGAGCGAGAACACCTCGAGGCCCTTCCCTCCCGTGTGGAAATAATCCACACGCATGATGCGTGGCGCGAACGTGCCGTCGAACGAGTCGGCCGTCTGGGCGGCGAGGGGCGATGCAGCAAGAAGCAGGATGAGCGCAGCGACCGCGCGCATTCGCAAAGTATAATCACAGCTCGTGCGCAGACCCGCTGTCCTCATCACGGGCGCCGGCGGCGAGATCGGACACGGCCTCATCGCGAGGCTGTCCGCGGATCGCTCCCGCGCCATCATCACGCTCGACGTCAATCCACTCGACTCCGCCCTCACGCCGCGTATCTCGCGCGAGTACACGGGGTCGATTCTCGATCGCGGCCTGCTCGAGCGCCTCCTGGCGGAGTACCAGGTCGAGCTGGTGTTTCACCTTGCCGCCCTTCTGTCCACGCGATCCGAGATCACCCCGGTGACGGCCCATCAGGTGAACGTCGAAGGCACGCTCAACCTGCTGGAGTTCGCGCAGAAGGAAGCCGAGTCGCACGGCAGGCCCGTGACGTTCCTGTACCCCTCATCCATCGCGGCGTACGGCCTGCCGAGCCTCGAGGCCAAGCGCGCGGCGGGCGCGGTGCGTGAAGATGAGTGGGCGCAGCCGACAACGATGTACGGGTGCAACAAGTTGTACTGCGAGCAGATCGGCCGCTACTACGCGCGGCACTACAAGCAGCTGGCGCCGAAGCCCACCAACGGCCACGTCGACTTTCGCAGCGTCCGCTTCCCGGGACTGATTTCGGCGGTCACCGTTCCGTCAGGCGGGACGTCGGATTACGGGCCGGAGATGCTGCACGCCGCAGCGCAAGGGGAGCCTTACGCCTGCTTCGTGCGGCCGGATACGCGCATTCCCTTCATGGCGATGCCTGACGGCGTGGACGCGCTCCTGGCGCTGGCTGCGGCGCCGCGCGAGCGCCTGACGCTCGCGGCTTACAACGTGCGCGCGTTCAACGCCTCGGCCGAAGAGATCCGCCAGATCGTGCTGCGGGAGTTTCCGTCGGCGGCGATCACCTTCGAGGTGGACCACCGGCGGCAGGGGATCGTCGACTCGTGGCCGGAAGACGTGGACGATGCGGCCGCGCGCCGCGATTGGAGCTTCGCGCCGGCCTACGATCTGGAGCGCGCGTTTGCCGAATATCTCATGCCGGCCATTCGCAAGCGCTACGCCCGATAAGAGCGCTCACCGCGGAACGCGCAGAAGGCGCGGACGCTCCACCAAGCGATCCGAAAGCGCACGGAGGGCTGGCGAGGATCGGCAAACAACATAGGACGGCGACTGCGCCAATTGTCGTGGTCCTAAATTTAGCGTTGAGGCTTGGCACAGATCATGGACGGGTGCCGAACGAGCGTAGCCGGAACTACGCGCTCCTGACGGGTGCCCGCGACGCCCAGCTTGTCTGCATTACGCGTTATGCGTAATAATTTACGCGTTGTGCGTATGGACAACGCGCTGAGGGCATTATTTCCGACAGTTCGCGGACAACTGCTCGCCGCGACGCTGACTCAGCCGGACAAATGGTGGTATCTGTCCGAGCTGGCCCACTTTCTCCGAACCACTCCTTCCAGCTTGCAGCGGGCGCTGAAGGCTCTTGTCGATGCCGGTATTCTGCAACAGCGCCGCGAGGGAACCAGGACGTACTTCAGGGCCGAAACCCGATCTCCTCTGTTCCCCGAGCTACGCGGTCTCCTCGAGAAGACCGCGGGGTTGTTGCCAACGCTTCGAGAGGCGCTCGAACCCTTTCAGGGGCGCATCAACTGTGCCTTTGTTTTCGGCTCAATGGCCCGCGCTCAGGAACATGCGCTCAGCGACGTGGACTTGCTGGTCGTCGGCACCGTTGGCCTGGCCGAACTCGCCCCGGCGCTTCGGAAAACCGAGGGCCGGCTCGGAAGAGACGTCAACGTGACCACTTATTCGGCGCGCGAGTTCCGAAAGAACGTGGCGGCCCAGGATCACTTCCTCTCTGAGGTTCTACGGGGCCCAAAGGAATTCGTGAAAGGATGCCAGCGTGACCTGGACGAAGTTATTGGCCAGCCGCGACGTTCAACGGCATCGAACCTCGAAAAGGGAACTCGATGACGTGCGGGCACTCATTGCGCGCGATCTGGCCGACGCAACGGTCGCCGGCCTCTCTGCGGACCGGCGATTCGCAACGGCGTACAACGCGGCACTCCTGGCCGCGACCATGGCGATCGCGTGCGCCGGCTACCGCGTGACGGCCAGGACCGGCCACCACAAGATTTCTTTCGAGAGCATCAAGCTGGCGCTCGGTGTCGCCGCGGATAATTACGCCGACTACTTCGAGACATGCCGCCGTAAACGCAACGTGATTGACTACACGCGGTCTCGCGTCGCCACGGGTACCGAGGCTGAGGAGATTCTGAAAAAGGCGACGAAGTTCTATGAAGCCGTCGAATCGTGGATCGAGTCGGAGTTCCCAGATCTGAAAAGTTGAACGGGCTCGGACGCCGGGGCCGTTCACCGGTTGCTGTACCCGCGCGGCATCCGCCAGAAAGAGGCCGCTGCTTCCACCAGCGGCGCGCGCACCGACGAGCGCGCGCGAAACTATTGGTCGCGTAAGCGCTTCGCGCTATCAACCGCTTTCGGTGGCAGGGCTTTTGGCACTCGCGTAATGATTATCGATCACGAAAGATCTGCGCCTTCTGCGCCCTCTGCGGTGATTTTTACGACCTCGGGACCCAGTCAGGCGGCGGAGTGATGTCCGCCGCAGGCGGCGGCCCCGCGTCCGGCCGGCCGCTGCCTTCCAGCCGGCTGATCGCGCGGACCGCCATGTCGTGGTCGCACGGGATTTGACACGAGAGACGCACGCCGGTCAGCCCACGCTGCGCCAGCCGATCGCGCTCGGCGAACGTCATCCGATCGGGCTCCCCCGAGATGAACTCCACCCGGCACGTGGTGCAGCGCGCATTTCCACCGCACGCGTGCAGGATGTCGATACCCTGTTCCTCGATGGCGAGCACCAACCGCCTGCCGGCTTCCACCTCGAACGTTCCGTAGCCGTCGACCGTCAGTTTGGGCATCCGATCATTCTATCGTGAGGCGTGTGTCAGCGGGCCTGCAGGCGGAGAAACGCGTAGAGCGTGCGCGCCACCCGCCGCCCCGTCAGCGCCCGGCCGCGGTGAGAGCAAAACCGGCCACCCGCTCCTCGTCATGGAGAGAAGGCGACGGCTCGAAGAGAACGGCGCGATTGGCCGGATCGCACGCGCAGTGGAGCAGGGCGTACAGTCCTTTCTCCGCCCCGACATCGAAGAGAAGGCCGCCTGGCCGCTCTTTCGTGGCGTGTAGGAAGGCCTCCAGTTCCTCCCGGCTTCCCGGGTTCCCGCGCAGGTGGTACTCGAGCCGAAATCCCCACGAGGGAGGCACGCGGAGGCGAGCCCCTTCGAGGCGGACCTTCAGCCATTCCCCTTCCCGCGTCCACGGCGCATCCGCGCGCCCCCGGGGAAGGACGTTTTGTCCGTATCGCCAGGCGGCAAGCCGCGATCGAAGGGGCGCGGGCATCCACGCCGCGGCGCGGCGCAAGTGGTCGATCACCGGCATGTCAGAGGTCGTTGCCAGAGTATGACTGGTTGAACGACTTGTTGCACAGGGGAAAGTCCGGGACGATGTTGTCCATCAGCGCGACAGACAAGGCCGGCCAGTTGAAGAACGACGGATCGACGACTTTGACCCGGTGCAGCGTCGTGTCGTCGGCAAACGCGACCATGTGGACGATGCGACCGCGCCATCCTTCGACGATCCCGAACGCGGGCTCGTACGGGTCGGCGGTTCCGGAGGGCGCGCGGAGCGGGCCGGCCGGCATCGCGCGGCACGCCTGCCGCACCAGCGACACCGCCTGGCGCGCCTCTTCGACCCTGACGAGCGCGCGCGCCTTCACGTCGCCCGTCGTGAAGACGGGCACGTCGAAGGCGAGGTGTCCATATGCCGCGAACGGCTGGTCGCGACGCGCGTCGATGTCGAGCCCGGACGCGCGCGCGACGTAGCCCAGCACGCCGAAGTCGGCCGCCGCCGCCGAGTCCAGCGCCCCGGTTCCCTCGAGGCGATCGACCAGCAGCGTGTTCTGGAGGCACAAGGACACGACCTCCTCGAAGTCTTTCAGCGCGGCTTCTACGGTTGACGCCACGTCGAGCGCGTCTGCCAGATCTTTCGCGACGCCGCCCGGCACGATCGATCCACGCAGCAGCCGCGAGCCGGTCACCTGCTTGTTGAGCCTGAGCAGGCCCTCGCGGATCCGGTAGCACTGCGCGTGCGCGACTGCGAACCCGGTGTCGTTCGCGATGGCGCCGAAATCGGTCACGTGGTTGTACAGCCGCTCGAGCTCCAGCAGGATCACGCGGAGGTACTGGGCGCGCGGCGGCGCCTCGATGAGGGTGGCGGCCTCGACCGCCTGCGCATACGCGAGTGCGTGGCCGACGCTCGTGTCACCCGAGATGCGTTCGGCGAGCTCGACACCATCGGCCGCACGCCGCCCCTCGAACAGCTTTTCGGTGCCCTTGTGCGTGAAGTACAGGCGGGACTTCATGTCGATGATCGTCTCGCCGAGGACGCTGAAGCGGAAGTGCCCGGGCTCGATCACGCCCGCGTGCACGGGCCCGACCGGTATTTCGTAGACCCCCTCCCCTCCGACCTCTGTAAACGGAAACGGCCGCCCGTCGTCGACGAAGTCGTGGCGGGCGGGTTCGTCCGTCCGCAGCGGGTGGTAATCCTCCGGCCAGAACGCGTGGCGCACCAGCGGCCGCGGATCGGGGTGACCGGCGAACTCGATGCCGAACTGATCGCGGATCTCCCGCTCGAAGCGCGATGCGGCGTAGTGAAAGGGCGCGAGTGACGGGACCGACGGCGATCCAGGCGTCACGGGCACCGCCACGCGCACGAGCCAGCCGTCCCGCGGGTGCGCGAACACGTAGTGCACGAGAAACTGATGGGTCGCCACCCGCCGGTCGTCGCCGGCCATGAGGATCAGGCGGCCGCCGGGCTCGCGTGAGATCTGTTCGGCCGCGCCGCGAATGGACGAGGCGTTCACGCGCCCGTGCACCTCGCCCGGCCGTGGGCGCGTCACGCGGGTCACGAGGTCGTCTTCGGTGAGCGTGCGGACAAGCCGATCGAGATCGTTCATGGCGTGAGCACCGCGACGGAACGGTCGAGGAGGGCGCTGACCGGCCAGGGCAGCACGAGGCCGAGCGCGAGCAGCACGGCGAGGCAGCCGGCCAGCGCGACGAGGCCCCAGCTTCGCGGCTCGCCCGTCTCGACTCCTTCGGGTACCGGCCCGTAGAGCATCGCATTCAGGTGCCGGAGCAGCGAGACGAACGTGGTCAGGATGAACACGGCGACCGCCGCGGCGATCCAGAAATGCCCCGACACGACGGCCGCGCGCACCAGCAGGAATTCCGAGACGAACAACCCGAAGGGAGGCAGGCCGATGAGCGCGAGGACGGCGGCGGCAAACAGGCCGCCGCTCCACGGCATGGCGCCGAGCAGCCCCGACACGCCGGCGATCTCGGTCGTCGCGTAGCGCCGCGAGACGCGGCCGGCGGCGAGGAAGGCCATCGACTTGGCGAACGCGTGGTTCACCAGGTGGAGCAGCGCCGCGAACGTGCCGGCCGGGCCCAGCGCGAGGCCGAGGCTCACCAGCCCCATGTGCTCGACGCTCGAGTACGCGAGCATGCGCTTGTAGTGCCGCTGGACCACGAGGCTGAAGGCGCCGATGGCCACCGAGAGCAGCCCCGCGCCCAACAGCAGCGCGTTGGTGAATGCCGGCGTGGCGGCGACATCCACCACCGCCTTCCAGCGTGCGATGGCGTACATCGCCACGGCGACGAGCACGCCCGACATCATGGCCGCGATGGGGGGCGGCGCCTCCGAGTACGCGTCGGGGAGCCACGTGTGCATCGGCGCGAGCCCGGCCTTCGTGCCGTACCCAACGAGGATGAACGCGAAGGCGAGCTGCATCAGTTCCCGATGCAGCACGGGCGCGGCCTGCTGGAGCACGGCGAAGGTCAGCGCACCCTGGCGCGCGCCGGCAGTCGAGATGAAGTCGAAGTACGCCAGCACCGTCCCGGTGAACGCCAGCGCGATCCCCACCGAGCAGATCAGCATGTACTTCCACGAGGCTTCCACCGACGCCTTCGTCCGCGCGAGGGGAATCACGAGCGCCGACGCGATGGTGGTCGCCTCGATCGCCACCCACATGATCGCGACGTTCTGCGTGGTGACCGCCAGGAGCATCGTGGGCGCGAACGCGCTCAACCCGACGCGGAAGCGCCGGGTGGCGCCCGCATCCGTTTCCGGACCGGCCAGCCCGGGGCCGAACGCGGCGGCGAGCAGCGACACGAGCGAGATGCAGACGCACAGGATCGCGGAGAGCGCGTCGGCGCCAAACGTGTCGCCCATCGCCGCGGCCGCCGGACGGCCCGCGAGAAGTCCCGCGGCCAACTGCAGGCTGGCGGCCACCGCCAGCGCGGCGGCGGCGACACCGGACCACCCGACCCAGCGCGGGGACCGCCGGACGAGGAGCGCCGCGGCGCCGGCGAGGGCCCACGGCGCGAAGAGCAGCACGAAGGGTGACAGGGCGCTCATCGGCTAGTGTTTGAGGCGCGCGAGCTGCTCGACATCAATCGTGTCGAACGTTTCGTGGATCTGGTAGACGAATATCTGCATGACGAGGAAGCCCATGAGCGCGTCGAGGAACACGCCGAACTCGACGAGGAGCGGCACGCCGTACGTGCCGACCACCGCGAGCAGCGCGATCGCGTTCTCGAGCATCAGGAAGCCGATGATCTGCGTGACGGCCTTCTTGCGGCTCACGATGATGAAGAGGCTCACGAAGAGCAGCGCCATGGCGATCGGCAGCCCGGCGCGCGTGGGCAGGCGGCTGACCGCCATCCACGGCCGCGCCAGCGCGTACGCGAAGACCACCAGCAGGCCGGAAATCAGGAGAGAGGTCTCGGTGTTCACGTAGGGCCGCAGCTCGCGCTGCGCGCCGAAGCGCCGCTCCATCGTGCGCAGCAGCCTCGGAATCGCCATCCCCTTCAGCAGCACGAGCGCGCCCGCCACGAGATACAGCTCCCGATCGCCCGAGAACGCGCCGACGATGGCGGTGACGGCGCCGAGCAGCCATGACTGCCAGCGGTAGGCGGTGATGTAGGCCGGCACGCCGCGCCGCCACAGCACGATCAGGGCGGTCAGCAGCATCGCGCTGCTGCCGAGCACCACCAGTTGGGAGAACAGTCCGTTCAATCGGCCCTACCTGACGAGGAACGTGGACATGACCGCGAGCAGCGCCATCACGAACGACGCACTCAGGAGCTCAGGCACGCGGAACAGCCGCAGCTTCGCCATCCGCGTCTCGATGATCGCCACCGTGGCCGCGAGCAGCGCGAGCTTGCCGGCCAGCGCGGCGACGGCGACGAGCAGGGGGAGCGGCGCGAGCGTGAACGCGATGCCCCACGGGAGAAAGATGTTGGCGGCCAGCGCGAAAAACACCAGGAGCTTGAGCGCGGCGCCCCATTCGACGAGCGCAAGGTACGGGCCGGAGTACTCCAGCACCATCGCCTCGTGAATCATCGTCAGCTCCAGGTGCGTCGACGGGTTGTCCACGGGCAGCCGCCCTGTCTCGGCGAGCGTCACGATGAACAGTGCCGCGAACGCCAGGAGATGGCCCGGGCCCAGCGCGCCCGCCGGATCGGCCACGGTCCGGGCGGCGATGGCGCCGAGGTTCGTGGATCCCGTCGTCAGCGCCAGCGCGAAGATCGAGAGCGCCACCGTCGGCTCGGTGAGCGCGACGACGGTCATCTCCCGGCTGGCGCCCATGCCGCCGAAGGGGGAGCCGGTGTCGAGGCCCGCGAGCGAGAGAAAGAACGTGCCGACCAGGAGCAGGTAGACGGCGGCAAACAGATCGCCGGTGCGGTCGAACGCGTGCGGGACGAACACAAGCGGCACGATCGCGGCGACGAGCACCGCGGTGCCGAAGACCACGAACGGCGCGGCGTGGAACACCCATGACGCGGTGTGCGACACCACGCGCTCCTTCGCGAACAGCTTCCGCAGCTCGAAGTAGGGCTGCCAGGGCGGCGCGCCGCGGCGCCCCTGCAGCCGCGCCTTCATCCAGCGGATGAAACCCGACAGCCCGGGCGCGAGCGCGGCGGCGGCGAGCGCCTGGAGGAATACGGCGACCAGTTCCATCATGCGAACCACCAGGCGGAGGTCAGCGCCGCGATGAGCGCGAGCATGACGTAGACGAGATACAGGTGCACCGAGCCCGCCTGGAGCCCTCGCACGCGCGATCCCGTCTTGCGCCACGCCTGGATCAGCGGGGTGTAGAGCGCCTGTTCGATCCACGGGCGCACCTCGCTGCGATACGTGATCGACTGCACGAAACGCGGCGCGTCCGGGTGCACGGTGACCGTCAGGTCGCGCGTCGGCCGGTACAGCTCCGCGAACACGCGGCGCAGCGGTTCGGCGAACGCCGTCGCGGTGTACTCCATTCGCGGCGTCTGCGCGATGCGCCCGCAGCCCCACGTGTCGGCCGCACGGGCGGGGCGGGCGTGCAACCGGCGCACGACGAGGAACGTCGCCAGCATGGCCGCGCCGAGCATGACCGCGAGCAGCACCGGCGATACGTGGCCGAGCGCCTGCGGGGCCGCGATCCACCAGCCGGGGGCGGGAACCGGCGTTGCCGCCGGCAGCAGGCCATCGACCGACCGGAGCACGCCGTAGAGCACGGGGACCACGAACGATGCGCCGATGCCGAGCATGACGCAGGCCCCCGCGAGCAGCCATCCGGCAAGCGTCATCGCGCCGGACGCCTCGGCCGCCTCCGCGGCGGCGCGCGACCGCGGCATCGCGAGGAACGTGATGCCGAAGGCCTTCACGAAACAGGCGGCCGCCAGCCCGCTCGTCAGCGCGAGCATGCCGACCGCGACGGGAAAGCCGGCCGCCACGCCGGGGTGAGGGATGAACGTGCCGGCGAGCAGCGCCTGGAACACCATCCACTCAGACGCGAAGCCGTTGAGCGGCGGCAGCGCGGCAATCGCCGCCGACCCGATCAGGAACTGCGCCGAGGTGACCGGCATGCGCCTCACCAGACCGCCCATCTCCTCCATGTTGCGCGTGTGCGCCTGGTGCAGCACGTTGCCCGCGCCGAGGAACAGCAGACCCTTGAAGCACGCGTGGTTCAGCGTGTGGAAGAGCGCGCCCGCAAAGCCGATCGCCGCGAGGCCGTGCAGCCCGTAGCTGTGAAGGATCGACCCCGCGCCAAGCCCGATGACGATGATGCCGATGTTCTCGACCGAGTGGTACGCCAGCAGCCGCTTCAGGTCGTGCTCCATCAGCGCGTAGAGCACGCCGAGGAGCGCCGAGATCGAGCCTGCGATCAGCAGCACGCCACCCCACCACGGCGGCCCGCCGCCCATCAGATCGAAGACGACGCGGATCAGCCCGTAGATCCCGAGCTTGATCATCACACCCGACATCAGGGCGGACACGTGGCTCGGCGCCGCCGGATGGGCGCGCGGCAGCCAGATGTGCAGCGGAACGAGTCCGGCCTTCGAGCCGAAGCCGAGGAGCGCCAGCACGAAGACGACCCCGCGCGCCGCGCCGGGGAGTCGCGCGGCCCCCGCGCGCAGGTCGGCGAAGGCCATCCGGTCGGCGCCCGGCGCGAGCAGCGCGAACATCGGCAGCAGCGCCATCAGCCCGAGCTCGGTCATCGCGAGGTACCACAGCCCCGCGTGCCGCGTCCGGCTGTCCGCCGCGTCGGTCATCACGAGGAAGTACGACGCGACCGACATCAGCTCCCACGCGAGCAGGAACGTGAGCGCGTTGTCCGCCGACGGGACGAGGCACATCGCGGCGACGAACAGATTGAAGGCGAAGCCGAAGGCGCGAAGCGACGATCGCCGCTCGTAGGCCGCCATGCTGGATGCGCCGTGGATGGATGCCGGAATGGCGCCCACCGCGACCACGGCAAGAAAGAACGCGCCGAGCGCGTCAACGTGGAAGGCGAGGCCTCCCGCGGCCGCGAGGAGGCCCGGGGCGGCGAGCGACACCCCCGTGCCCGTGACGAGCACGGGGGCGGCCACGCCGAGCGCGGCGAGGCTGCCGATCACCGCGCCCGCAGCCGTGGCGAGGCGTGCGGTACGCCCCTGCCGCGAGACAAGGGCGCCGGCCGCGCCCGCGCCAAACCCCGCCAGCATCACACCGAATGCGAAGGCGGCGCTCATCGGCGCGCGTTCCGATCCCCCGGCGCCACCCCCTGGCGCGCGGCAAGCCTGTCGAGCGCGTGGAGGAGGCCGCGCAGGATGTCGGCCGGCTCGGGCGGGCAACCCGCGATCGTGACGTCGACCGGGACGATCCGATGCACCGGACCAGCCACCGCGTAGCTGCCGTGGAACACGCCGCAGGTGGCTGCGCAGTCGCCCACCGCCACCACGAACTTCGGGTCCGGCGTCGCCTCGTAGGTCTTGCGCAGCGGGATCTCCATGTTGCGCGTGACGGGGCCGGTGACGAGCAGCATGTCGGCGTGGCGCGGGGAGGCGACAAAGTGCATGCCGAAGCGCTCCATGTCGTAGACCGGGCCGGCGAGCCCCGCGATCTCCAGCTCGCAGCCATTGCAGGAGCCCGCGTCGACTTCGCGGATGGCCAGCGCGCGGCCGAACAGCGCCTTGACGCGCGCGTCGAGCCGGCGGCCGATCGTGACCGCCTCAGGGACGGGGCCGTCGAGCGGCTCGGTGGCGAGCCCTTCACGCCAGATCTTCGAGAAGAGCAGCATCTAGCGCCGCCGCTCCTTCTGCAGCTCCCGCAACAGGGTCCGGGTGCCGACGAGCTGGTGGTTGAAGATCTCGCGGGCCACGCGCAGGAGCTCGGCCACGAGCGGGTCGACGAGGGCGTAGCGGACGGTGGTGCCGACCTTGCGCGCCGAGACGATGTTCTTGCCGCGCAGGACGGCGAGCTGCTGGGACACGACGGGCTGCTCCAGGCCGAGCGCCTGCTGCAGGTCGTGGACGCTGCGCTCGCCGCCGGCGAGCGCCTCGAGGATCCGGATGCGCACCGGGTGCGCGAGCGCGCGGAAGAACCCGGCCTTGAACGCCTGCAGGTCGGCGGTCATAATTGAATATATTAATATTGTAATATTTAGGACCGCGTCGGTCAAGCGTACAATCGGAGGGTGCTGCCGCTCGACGAGGTGCTCCTCGCCTACGCGTCCGGCTGGTTTCCGATGGCGGACGACGACGGGCGGATCCGGTGGTACTCGCCGGACCCGCGCGGCGTCATCCCGCTCGACGCGTTTCACGTCCCGCGCCGGCTGGCGCGGACCCTCCGGCAGGGTGTCTTCGATGTCGCGTTCGACCAGGATTTCCGCGCGGTGATTGCCGCGTGTGCCGCGGATCGGGAGGAAGGCACCTGGATCAGCGACGAGATCGTGCGGACCTACTCCGCGCTGCACGACCGCGGCTTCGCGCACTCGGTGGAGGTGCGCCGCGACGGGCGCCTCGTCGGCGGGCTGTACGGCGTGAGCCTGCCGGGCGCGTTCTTCGGCGAGTCGATGTTCCACACCGTGACCGACGCATCGAAGGTCGCCCTGGCCGCGCTCGTCGATCGCCTGCGCGCGCGCGGCCTCCAGCTGCTCGACGTGCAGTGGGCCACGCCGCACCTGGAGCGGTTCGGCGCGATCGAAATCCCCCGCGCGCAGTATCTCAGGAAGTTGAGGAAGGCGCTCGAATCTGGCGCGCGCTGGTGATCACCAGATCACCAGCATCACCAAATCTCAGTGGACCGTGTACGGCTCGCTCAGTTCGAACTCGGCGATTTCCGCGTCGAACTTCTCGCCCGCGTGCGTCACCATCTGGTACGTGCCCCTCATCGTTCCGAACGGCGTACCGAGCGGGCAGCCTGACGTGTACTCGAACGACTCGCCGGGCGCCAGGATTGGCTGCTCGCCGACGACGCCAGGGCCGCGAACCTCTTCCGTGTGCCCGGCGGCATCGGTGATGATCCACTGGCGCGTCAGCAGCTGGACCGCGTCCGTCCCCTCGTTGGAGATGCGAATGGTATAGAGGAAAAACCATTGGCTCTGCGACGGGCGCGAGCGATCGGCGTCGTACATCGACTTCACCCGGACTCGAACGCCGCGCGTCACCGCCTCGGACGTGAACATTCCGGCATGATAGCAGGTAGCATAGGAGGACCATGCACACGATCGAGCCCGCCCGGCTCAAGCCCAACGCGTCGGTCGATCGCGATTCGACAACCGCGCCCGGTGGCGCGGCGGCAACCGGTGGCACCTTGCGGGGAACGGCGCTGATCTTCTGGGACGCGCGCGTTCCGGGCCGGAAGCTCGACGCGATTGACACCGATCAGATCACGCCGGCCGCCGACTGCGTGTCGGAGAGTCTCGAGACCCTCGACGAGCGGTGGAAGGCGGGATCGTTCCGGTACCTCATGCCCGACTTCCGCCCGCGCGTCCATCGGGGCGAGACGTTCCTGATTGCGGGCGATCGGTTCGCGATTGGATCCTCGCGCGAGATGTCGCCGGCCGGGCTGAAAGGGGTTGCCGAGGAAGCCGGCCGCCAGATGGTCGTCGTCTGCGGCCAGAACATGGGCGACATCTTCCGCCGCAACGCGCTCAACCTGGGCCTCCACGTCGTCCAGAGCCCTGAAGCCGTGGCCGACGCGCAGGACGGCGACGCGTTCGACTTCGACCCGCGCACGCGCGCGCTCAGGAACGTGACGCAGGGCAGGTCGTACGAGCCGCTGCCGCTCAGCGCGAAGGAAGAGGAGATTCGCCAGGGGGGTGGGATTTTCGAGGTGGGGCGGCGCGAGTTCCGGAAGTCGGTCGAGACGACGCCGGTCGTCGACTGGCCGGATGCCGGCGCGGCCCGCCGCATGACGACGACCGAACAGATCATCTGGGCGCACCGCGTGGACAAGGAGCTGCGCCCCGAACAGCTCCGGCCCGGCGTGTCGCTGCGCGTGTACGCGGATCTGCTGCCGGCATCGGACGGCACCGCGCCGTTCGCGATCCACACCTTCAACCAGATCACCGGCGGCAACACGATTGTGCCGCGGCAGGCCGCCATCGCGAACGATCACTTCGTCTTCACGGGGCACGAGGCCGACGAGCGGCAGACGAGCATCGGCCGCGCCTTCGCGGCGAGGCATGGCATCGCGAAGCCGTACTACGCGACCCCCGGCGACGGCCGTCGGCATCGGCGTCGGCTCGACGCCGCTCGGGCTCGGGTGGGCGACGGGATACGTGTACTTCACGCTGGCGAAGCAGCGCCGCGTGGTGTTCGCCGGACGCCTTCAGCCGTGGGTGAGCGGCAAGGACATCGTGCTCGAGCTGCTGCGCCGGTGGGGCGCGAAGCAGGCGCAGGGGATGTCGGTCGAGCTCGTCGATCGCGACCGGCAGCTGCCGATCGCATACCGGAACACCATCGCGAACATGATGGCCGAAGCCGAGGCGCTCAACGGCATCTTCGCGCCCGACGAGGTCACCGAGGCGTGGTATCGAGCAAAAGGGATGGCGGACGTTCCCTATCCACCCGTCCAGCCGGGCGCCAGCGCCGTGTACGAGATCGACGAGACATTCGAGCTCGGCGATGTCCAGCCGATGATCGCCAGGCCGTTCAGCCCCGGCAACGCGTTCCCGGCCGGCGAGGTCGCACGCGAGCGCATCACGTTCGACTACGCGATGATCGGCTCCTGCACCAACGGCAGCTACGACGACCTGCTGCAGGCGGCGCTCGTGCTCCGGGCCGCGCGCGGCGCCGGGCAGCGGCGGGTCGCCAGGGCGCTCAGGATCTTTCCCGGGTCAGGCGGCGTCGCCCGGCTCATCGAGCGCCCGGATCCGCGGCTCGGCGGGGAGTCGATTGCGGACGTGTTCCGCTCCGTCGGCGGCGAGATCCGCCAGTCCTGGTGCGGCCCGTGCTTCGGCCAGGGACCGGACGCGCTCACCAGGGGGCAGCGGGCGATCACGTCGTTCAACCGCAACTGGCAGAATCGCATGGGCCTCGGAGGCGAAGGCTACCTGGCCAGCCCCGCCGTGGTCGCCTCCTCCGCCCTCCTCGGCTACATGGCTCCGCCAAGCGAGCTGGGGTTGGCGTGGGAGGCGGAGAAATATGGAATTTGAGGATTTGAGGATCTGACATCTATGGATTTTCTGGCAGACCCGCACGTGTGGGCGGCCCTGGCGACGCTGACGGTTCTCGAGATCGTCCTGGGCATCGACAACATCGTCTTCATTTCGATTCTCTCGGGAAAGCTGCCGCGGGAGCGGCAGAAGAGCGCGCGGCGCGCCGGCCTGGCGGCCGCCATGGTGATGCGGATCGCGCTGCTGTTCTCGCTCTCGTGGGTCATCGGGCTCACCGCGCCGCTCTTCAGCGCCGTCGGCCGGGAGATCTCCGGCCGCGATCTGATTCTGATCCTCGGCGGCCTGTTCCTCCTGTTCAAGGCGACGCGCGAGATCCACGAGCGGCTCGAGGGAGACGAGACGCCTCACACCGGTGGGCGCCGGAAGGCGGCGTCGTTCGGATCGGTGATCGCGCAGATCATGCTGCTGGACATCGTCTTTTCGCTGGATTCGGTGATCACCGCCGTGGGCATGGCGGAGCAACTGTGGGTGATGATCACGGCGGTCGTGGTTGCGGTGCTGATCATGATGGCGTCATCCGAGGGGATCAGCACGTTCGTGCACCGCCATCCCACGGTCAAGATCCTCGCGCTCAGCTTCCTGCTGCTGATCGGCGTGTCGCTGATCGCGGAAGGGTTCGACCAGCACATCCCGAAGGGCTACATCTATTTCGCGATGGCGTTCTCGGTGTTCGTCGAGATGGTCAACCTGCGCGTGCGCGCGGGACGCCCCGTGGAACTTCACGAAAACCTCCCGGAAGCCTGAAACGGCAGGGCGCCGGCCGGCGTCTTACCCCTCGATCGGAGCACAGTCAAGGAGGACTGGTGAAGAAGACACTTCTGGCAGTTTTTGCGGCGGCCGCGATCGCGGCACCGGCCGGCGCACAGCAGGCGGACGTCTGGACGATCGACGCTGCGCACTCGTCCGCGCAGTTTGCCGTCAAGCACATGATGGTGTCCACCGTGCGCGGCACGCTCGGGCAGCTGACCGGCACCATCGCGTGGGACGGCCGGGACGTCAAGACGATCCGGGCCGACATCGCGATCGACGTCGCAGGCCTCGATACGGGCGTCGACAAGCGCGACGAGCACCTGCGGAGCGCGGATTTCTTTGATGCCGCGAACCATCCGGCGATCACGTTCACATCGAAGCGCGTGGTCCCCGGTGCGGCGGGCGCGTTCAAGCTGGTGGGAGACCTGACGATCCGCGGCAACACGAAGGAAGTCGCGTTGGAGGTCGAAGGCCCCTCGGCGCCGCAGAAGATGGGCAACAACGTCCGGTCCGGAGCGACGGCGACCGGCACGATCAACCGGAAGGAGTTCGGGCTGGCGTGGAGCCGCCTGATCGAAACCGGCGGTGCCGTCGTGGGGGACGAAGTCAGGATGACGATCGACGTCGAGGCGACCAGGCCGGCGGTGCCGGCCGCGCAGGACTGAGGAATTTCTCAACACGGAAACGTCCGCCTCGAGGCGGACGTTTCCGGCCCCGCTCTCTGCTACCATCGCCACATGCTTGGTAGCCTTCTGCTGCTGCTCCTGCAGTCACAGGTTCCGCCCGCGCCCGCTGCCGCGCCGGCCGCCGCGGCGCAGGCCCCCGTCGCCGCCGGCGCGATCGTGCTCGTCAGCTACGTGCCCGAGCGGGTATTCGACTCACGCAAGAGGAAGTTCAGTGACTTCGAGGCGATGCTGGCCGACCTGGCGCGCGCCGACGTGGTGTTTGTCGGCGAGCAGCACGACGACCGCAACACGCACCGCCTGGAGCTGGCGCTCCTCGAAGGGCTGATGCGCCGGCGGGGCCAGCTCACGGTCTCGCTCGAGATGTTCGAGCGCGACGCGCAGCAGACGCTCTCCGCGTACCTGGCTGGCGCGCTGCCCGAAGAAGAATTCCTCAAACAGTCACGCCCGTGGCCGCGCTACGCGACCGACTACCGGCCGATGGTCGAGTTCGCCAAGGGACACGGCTGGCCCGTGATCGCCTCCAACATCCCGAGACGGCTTGCGAACCAGGTGGCCAAGGAAGGCATCGGCTCGCTCGACAGGCTGCCGGCCGAAGAGCGGGCCTGGGCCGCGCAGGCCGTCGACTGCCCGGACGACGACTACCGCAAGCGGTTTGTGGCGACGATCAACGAGCACCCGATGCCTGGGGCCGAGAAGCTGAGCGAGGCGGAGCGCAAGGCGATGGACGACCGCTTCTACCTGGCGCAGTGCGTGAAGGACGAGACGATGGCCGAGGCGATCGCCGCCGCGCACGGCCCTGGCCACCCGCTCATCGTCCACTACAACGGATCGTTCCACAGCGATTTCACGCTGGGCACGGCGGCGCGCGTCAAGCGCCGGCTGAAGAAGGCGCGCGTGGTCGTCGTGTCGGTCCTCCCGGTGGACAACCTCGACACGCTGAAGCCGGCAAAAGACGATCGCAAGCGTGCCGACTATCTGGTCTACACGCTCAAGCCGCAGCCGTCACCGCACGGGCGATAGCCTCTCCGGCATATCCGCCACCACGTACGCCATCACCGCCATCGCCGCGGCGGACTTGGCGATGTCCTCCGGCGCGATCCGTTCAATGGTGTCAGCCGGGGTGTGATGGATCAGGAAGTAGTTGCCCGCCACGTTCAGCGACATCGCCGGGATTTTGCCCGCCTCGACGCTGGGGCCGATGTCCGCTCCGCCGCCGCCGGGACGGATGTCCGTCGCATCGATGTCCTTCAGGAGGCCGGCGATGCGCTCGACCACGGCGCGGGCGCGCTCGCTGCCGGTGAACCCGAAGCCGGTGGGGCGGAACACCCCGCCGTCCGATTCGATCATCAGCACGTGGTTGGCCAGATCGTCGCGGTGGCGATCGCGGTACCCGAGGCCGCCCCGCAGGCCGTTCTCCTCGTTGGTAAAGAGCACGACGCGCACGGTGCGCCGCGGACGCAACCCCAGGGTCTTCATCATCCGCACGGCCTCCCACGCCGCGATGCAGCCGCCGCCGTCGTCAGTGGCGCCCGTGCCGACGTCCCACGAGTCGAGGTGGCAGCCGACCACGACGATTTCCTCCGGCCGCTCGCGCCCGCGCCGTTCTCCGACCACGTTCGCCGACGGCGCGTCGGGAAGGAACTTCGCCTCCATCGTCAGCCGCACGATGACCTTCGTGCCGCGGTCCCGCATTCGCTGGAGGCGGTCGGCATCCTCGGAGGGAATCGCCGCCGCCGGGATCTTCGGCGCGTCATCCGCGTACTGGAGTCCGCCGGTGTGGGGCGTCCGCAGACCGGTGGGCCCGACCGACCTCAGGAGCGTCGCGATGGCGCCGTGCCTTGCCGCCCGCGACGCGCCGCGCGCCCGATACTGGACGGTCTCGCCGTAGTTCGTGTACGGCACATTGAAGAGCACGATTCGACCCTTCACGTCGGCGGCGCGCGCGTCGAGATCGCCCCAGCTGCGGACGACCAGCACTTCCCCCTGCACCCCTTCCGCCGGAGTGCCGGCGCTGTTGCCGAGGCCGAGCAGCACGAGCGGGCTGCGCACCGGCGCGACGATCTCGAGGCTCTCGCGACCGCGCACCCAGCGCGGGACCATCACGGGCTCGGCGCGGACGGCGTCGAGCCCGTCCTCCTTCATTTCAGCCACAGCCCACTCGATCGCGCGATCGAGGTTCTCGGAGCCCGCGAGGCGGGGGCCGAACGTGTCGGTCAGCTCTGCGAGCCGATTCCACGCGGCGCTGCCGGAAAGCGCTTCCCGGATCAGGCGCGCGGCCGGTTCGCGGTACTCGTCGAGCCAAGAGAGGCTCGCGTCGGCTGACGGGGCCTGGGCCCGAGTTCCCGCAGAGGGGGTTGCGAATACGGAGATAAGGATGGCGGCTGCGAATCTGCGCATATCGGAGGAGTATATCTGTTGGGTCAGTGGTCAGTGGCCAGTGGCCACTGACCTTCAGAGCGCCACCCGATGCCGTCCCGAGTGCAGGTAGTTCATCGTCTGCACCGTGAGCAGTACCAGGAAGTCCATCCGCGCCGCTTCCTGGCTTTCGCGCAGGCGCAGCTTCAGCTGGTGGCAGCGCGCGATCATCGCTTCGATCACGCGGTCGATCGTGTACTGGTACTCGCCCGTCCACTCCGCGACGAGGCGGCGCGCCTCGCGGCGGTGGCGCGCGACGAAGCGCGCGGCCGACAGGTTCCGGGCGTGCTCGGGGGCGTCCGAGAAGAGGCGGCGAAGGTCGCGGTCGTAGAACGCCGGGTGCGCCACGCCGTAGTGCTCGCGCTTCCGGGCGTAGTGCGTCCGCAGGGTGCGCGTGATGCGCCTGATCGGATCGACCTTCCGCCTCGTCATCACGAGCGGCGGCTGGCCCGCGATCTCGCGCATGACCTCGTCGAGATATTCGAGCTTCCGCAGCGCCGGCCATCCCTCGTATCGCTTTCGCCAGTCGGAGTCGGGCGCGAGCCATACCGCGAAGGTTTCCGCGAAGTCCTCGTCCGGGTGACTCTGCGCGTACCAGGAATCGAGGTGCAGCACGAAGCTCTTGCTGTAGGGCCTCGGCAGGTAATAGTCCGGGTACGTGCGCGACGAGTAGCCGAACAACTGGAGCCGGCGCGCGCGCCGGCGCAACTGGTAGGCGTTATCGATCGCGTGGCCGGCCTCGTGGCGAAGGATCCGCAGGCACCACTCCGGCGTGCCCCCCTCGACCTCGAGCATCTGGCTCTGTTCCAGCCGGGCGAGCCGCGGATGGGCCAGGTAGAAGGGGACGGCAATGCCAGGGACGCCGTCGGGGGTAAACCATTCGTCCGACAGCCAGTAATGGGGCCGGAAGCCGAGCCCGCGCGCGCCGAGCTCCTCGTTCAGCTGCAGGATCAACGGCTCGAGGAAACTGCCTTCGATGGCGACCTGCAGGTCGCAGATCCGCAGATCCAGCAGTTTTTCGTCGGGCCAGGCAGCCCACTCGGGGCGCTGTCCCGACGTGGGGGGGCCGGCCGTCGCGTGCGGCACGTGCGGGAGGGGCGGGTCGGCCATGGCCGACCTCTACGCTATCGCATTTGCCGGAGCCGCGCCGGTCGTGGTAAATTCGCGCACCCCCCAGTCTTCAAAGCATGGAAGGCATTGCGGCGTTCCGCCGCGCGGTATCCAGGGAGAGGATATGACACTGGTTCGTGTGTTCGTGTTCGCGTGCGTATGTGCAGTGCTGATGCCCGCCCCGACCGCCGCCCAGCAGCCGGCGCCCGGGAACAAGCCGGAACAGCAGGAGCAGCAGAAGCCGGCCGAGCCGCCCAAGTACGAGGAGACGGTCATCGTGTCGGCGTCGAAGACCGAGGAAAAGCTGGTCAACGCGCCGGCCACCGTCAGCGTGATCGGGCCGCAGGTCATCGAGAGCGCGCCAACGCAGAACTTTGCAGACCTGCTCCGGTCCGTTCCGGGCATCAACGTTACGCAAGTCTCGGCGCGCGACATCAACATCACGAGCCGCGGCGCGACCGGCACGCTCGCGACCGGCCAGCTCGCGCTGGTGGACGGGCGCAGCCTCTACCAGGACTTCTTCGGCTTCGTCATGTGGGACTTCCTGCCGGTGAACTTCGACGAGATCAAGCAGATCGAAGTCATCCGCGGGCCCGCCTCCGCCGTCTGGGGCGCCAACGCGCTCAACGGCGTCGTCAACGTCATCACGAAGTCGCCGCGTGAGATCCAGGGGTCGAGCTTCACCCTCGGCTTCGGTGCCATCGATCGGGAGACCGGCAACAGCGACCAGAGCACCGGATCGCTCTGGTACATCAACGGCACGCACGCGGGCGCGCCGAGCGCGAGCTGGTCCTACAAGATCTCGGCCGGCGGCTACAGCTCGGATCCGCTGCCGCGGCCGACCGGCGTGATCCCCGGATCGGCAACCGGCCAGACCTACCCGGCTTTTTCGAATACCGGGACGACGCAGCCGAAGTTCGACAGCCGCGTCGACTATGACTTCGAGGACGGGCAGCGCAGGCTGACGTTTGCCGGCGGCGTGGTCGGCACCGAGGGCATCATGCACTCGGGCATCGGGCCGTTCGACATCCAGAGCGGCTCGGTCATGGGCTACTTCAAGACCGGCTTCACGAAGGGGGCGCTCCGCGCGCAGTTCTTCACGAACGTGCTGAACGGCGACGCGTCCAACCTGCTGGCGATCGGCGCCGACGGCAAGCCGATTCACTTCGACTTCGGCACGAACACGTACGATTTCGAGGTGGGCAACGCGAGCACGCTCGGCGCGCGCCACGTGCTGAGCTACGGCGGCAACTTCCGATACAACGCCTTCGACCTCTCGCTCGCCCCCAACGCCGACGACCGCAAGGAAGGGGGCGTCTACCTGCAGGACGAGATGTTCCTGCACGAGATGTTCCGCCTGGTGCTCGGCGGCCGCGTCGACGCCTTCTCGAACCTTGACGACGCGGTGTTCTCGCCGCGCGCGGCCGTGCTGATCAAGCCGATGGCGGACCACACGGTGCGGTTCTCGTTCAACCGTGCCTACCGCGCGCCGTCGGTCATCAACGAGGCGCTCGAGGCGACGATCCTCAACCAGGCGAACCTCGGCGCGCTGCACCCCCTGCTCGCGAATTTCGTCTTCCCGATCACCGCGGTCGGCAATCCCGACATCACCGAGCAGCGGATGGACGCGTACGAGATCGGCTACACGGGTGTCATCGGCGGGCGGGTCACGCTGAGCGCCGCCTTCTACCACAACAGCCTGACGAAGGACATCAACTTCGCGCAGGTCGGCGTCTACACCGCGACCAATCCGCCGCCCACCTGGCCGGCGCCGTTGCGCCCGCTGCTGCCGGTGCTGAACCTGCTGGCGGCCCAGGGGCGCGGGATCCCGTGCTGCGTCACGTACCTGAACCTTGGCGACTACACCCAGCAGGGCGTGGAGCTGGGCCTCGACGCGGCGATCAACCGGAACTTCAGCGCGTTCGTGAACTACTCCTGGCAGGGAGATCCGGACCCGGAGAACGCCGCAGATATCCGCGAGCTGAACCTGCCGCCGACCAACCGCGTGAACGCCGGTGTGAACTTCAACTACAGCCGCTTCCTCGGCAACGTGTCGGTGACCTACCAGGATGAAGCCTTCTGGCAGGACGTGCTCGACTCGCGCTTCCACGGCACCACCGACTCGAACACGCTCGTCAACGCCGGCTTCGGCGTCCGGTTCGCCGACGACAAGCTGACGACGTCGGTGAAGGTCGTCAACCTGGCCAACGAAGAGATCCAGCAGCACGTCTTCGGCGATGTGCTCAAGCGGCAAATCGTTGGGGAGGTCAAAGTCAGGTTCTAATCATTAGGTTGGTCCGCTTTCTGGCTCTCGACATCGACGGCACGCTGCTGAACTCCCGCTGGGAGCTGCCGGCCGAGAACATCGATGCGGTCGCGGCCTGCGTGGAGGCGGGCGTCGAGGTGGCGCTCGTCACCGGCCGGCGCTTCGATTTCGCACGCCCGGTGATGGACGAGCTTCGCGTTCCGCTCACGATGATCGTGAGTAACGGCGCCGTGGTGAAGGACCGCTTCGGCGCCACCCTGGCGCGCCGCGTGCTCGACCGCGAGACCGCGCGGCGCGTGCTCGCGCTGTCGGAGGGCTGGCGCGACTGCGCGGGCCTGCTGTTCGACCGCTCGCACGACGTGCAGATCGTCTTCGCGCGCATCGACCCGGCCGACGAGCAGCGGCAGCGGTTCTACGAAGTCAATCGCCACGCGATTGCCGAGCGGCCGCTGGAGTCGTGCCTGGACGAAGAGCCGGTGCAGATCATGTACAGCGGCCCGCTCGGACGCATGCGGGCGCTGCACGAGCACCTGCAGAAAGGGGGACAGTCACACTTTTCCCACGCGGCGAAGGAAAAGTGTGACTGTCCCCCTTTCTCCGTCTCGAGATGCTGCAGTTCGCCGGCGTGCCGGTCGTGATGGGCAACGCCGCTCCCTCGCTGCGCGCGCGCGCGAACGGCTGGCACGTCACCGGCTCGAACGACGAGGCTGGAGTGGCAATGGCGATCCGGGAGTTCATCCTCGGCAGTGGCGCGGGCCTGAAAGGCCCGCGCCGCAGGTGAAGATCTTCGAGGAGCCCGCCATCCGCGCAGCGGTGAATGCCGCCGTTGCGGTCGACGCAGTCCGCGACGCCTTCCGCGCCGACGGCCTGAAGCGCACGACCGTCCCGGCCGTCATCAACCTGCCGGTGCCCGCCTTCGACGGCGAGTTCCACGTGAAGAGCGCGTTCATCGAAGGGGTGCCGCACGTCGCCGTGAAGGTGGCGTCCGGTTTCTATCGCAACCCCTCGCGCGGGTTGCCGAGCGGCGCCGGGCTCATGCTGCTCTTCGATGCGGCAACCGGTCTCCCCGAAGCGCTGCTCCTCGACAACGCGTACCTGACGGACGTGCGAACGGGAGCGGCTGGAGCCGTGGCGGCCGAAGCGCTCGCGCGGCCGGATATCGAAACGGTGGGCGTCCTCGGATCCGGCGTGCAGGCGCGCCAGCAGCTGGACTGTCTCCGCCAGGTCCGGCGTTTCTCGCGCGTTCGTTGCTGGAGCCGTACGGCGGAACGCGCCGGCGCGCTCTGCGCGGAGGTCGCGCGCGACTGGGGGCTTGACGCGCGCGCCGTGGCGTCAGCCGAGGAGGCGACGCGTGGTGCCGACCTGCTCATCACCGTCACGCCGTCGCGCGAGCCGCTCGTGCGCGCGGACTGGCTGGCGCCCGGGCTGCACGTGACGGCCGTGGGCTCCGATACGCCTGGAAAACAGGAACTCGAGGCGGCCTGCCTCGAACGAGCCGACCTCGTTGTCGTCGATCGCCTCGCGCAGTGCGCCGCCTTCGGCGAGCTCGCGCACGCCCCGGCAGTACGCGCGCACGCCGAGCTGGGCGAAATCGTCGCCGGCCTCAAACCCGGACGCACGCGCGGCGATCAGATTACAATCGCCGATCTGACCGGCGTCGACTTCCAGGACACCGCCATCGCGAGCGCAGTGTACCGAACCCTGAACCCTGAGCCCTGAACGTATGCAGTACATCTACACGATGAAAGCGCTGGGCAGGATCCACCAGCCCGACAAGGTCGTCCTCAAAGACATCTGGCTGTCGTTCCTGCCGGGCGCGAAGATCGGCGTCCTCGGGCTGAACGGCGCGGGGAAGAGCACCCTCCTGCGCATCATGGCCGGCGAGGACAGGGACTTCAGCGGCGAGGCGTTCCCCGCCGAGGGGATCAGCACCGGGTTCCTCCCGCAGGAGCCGCGGCTCGATCCGGCGAAGGACGTGCTCGGCAACGTCGAGGAGGGGGTCGCGGAGGTGCGCGCGCTCCTGACCCGGTTCGACGAGGTCAGCACGAAGCTCGGCGAGGACATCACCCCCGCGGAGATGGACACGCTGCTGGACGAGCAGGCGAGGCTGCAGGATCGGATCGATGCGGCCAACGCGTGGGATCTCGACTCGCGTCTCGAGCACGCGATGGACGCGCTGAGGCTGCCCCCGCCAGACGCTGACGTCACGAAGCTGTCGGGCGGCGAGCGACGGCGCGTGGCGCTCTGCCGGCTGCTGCTGCGCGCGCCGGACCTGCTGCTGCTCGACGAGCCGACCAACCATCTCGACGCCGAGTCGGTCGCCTGGCTCGAGCGCTTCCTCAAGGACTATCCCGGCACCGTTGTCGCGGTCACGCACGACCGGTACTTTCTCGACAAGGTGGCGGGGTGGATCCTCGAGCTGGATCGCGGCGAGGGGATTCCCTGGCAGGGCAATTATTCGTCGTGGCTCGAGCAGAAACAGCGACGCCTCGAGATCGAGCAGAAACAGGAGAGCCGCCGCCAGCGCACGCTGGCGCGCGAGCTGGAATGGATCCGGATGTCTCCCCGCGCGCGGCAGGCCAAGGGGAAGGCGCGGCTCAACGCCTATGAGAACCTCCTGAAGGAAGACACCGCGCAGAAGCTCGAGTCCGTGGAGATCTACATCCCGCCCGGACCTCGCCTCGGGGACGTCGTGGTCGAATCACGCGGCGTGCGGAAGGCGTACGGCGATCTGCTCCTCATGGATGAGGTGTCCTTCACGCTGCCGCGCGGCGGGATCGTCGGCGTGATCGGGCCGAATGGCGCGGGCAAGACGACTTTGTTCCGCATGAT
Source organism: Acidobacteriota bacterium (assembly GCA_016184105.1). NCBI lineage: Bacteria > Pseudomonadati > Acidobacteriota > Acidobacteriota bacterium. The sequence continues at coordinate 40,261 of JACPDI010000028.1, read as the reverse complement.
CACAGGACAGGAACGGCCGGACGAGGGGACGCTGCGCATTGGCGAGACCGTCCAGATCGGGTATGTCGATCAGAGCCGCGACGCGCTCGACCCGGACAGGACCGTGTGGGACGAGATCTCCGGCGGCCTCGACGAGATCGAGCTGGGCAGGCGGAAGGTCCCTTCGCGCGGCTACGTGTCCTGGTTCAACTTCAAGGGACGCGATCAGCAGCGCAAGGTGGGACAGCTCTCGGGCGGCGAGCGCAACCGTGTGCATCTCGCCAAGCTGCTGAAGAAGGGCAGCAACCTGCTGCTGCTCGACGAGCCCACCAACGATCTCGACGTGGACACGCTGCGGGCGCTCGAGGATGCGCTGCTGGAGTTTGCCGGCTGCGTGGTCGTCATCTCGCACGATCGCTGGTTCCTCGATCGCATTGCCACGCACATGCTGGCCTTCGAAGGGGACAGCCGCGTCGTCTGGTTCGAGGGGAACTACCAGGATTACGAAGCGGATCGGAAGCGGCGGCTTGGCGCCGAAGCCGACCAGCCCCATCGGATCAAGTACCGGAAGCTCACACGCCAGTGATTCGCCGCGCCAGACCGATCGCCTGCGCGCTCGCGGTGTGTGCGGCGTGCAGCTGCGGCGGCGGTCGCGATCGCCTGACGATCGCGTCGGGCGAAGCGGGCAGCGGCGAGGCGGCCCTCGGCCGCGCCATCGCGCGGATCATCAGCGATCGGGCGCGAATGCAGGCGGCGGCGGACCCCACGGGCGGTCCCGTCGACAATCTGCGACGGATGCGCGAGGGGCGCGCCGACTTCGCCCTTGCCACGGCCGACGTGCTCGCCGACGCGGTGAACGGGCAGGGGACGTTCCGCGGTGCGACGGTTCCGGCGCGCACCGTGGCGAACCTGGCCGACAGCTACGCGCACCTGGTCGTCCTCGACGGCTCATCCATCAACGGGCTTTCGGGGCTGCGGGGGCGCACCGTCTCGACCGGCGCTGCCGGAAGTGCCACCGAGTTCACCGCGCTTCGCGTGCTCCGCGAGGCGCTTCTCGACCCCGAACGCGACGTGAAGCGGCAGGCACTCGGCCTGTCGGAATCGACGGCGGCGCTGCGCGAGCGGCGAATCGATGCGTTCTTCTGGATGGGTGGGATTCCGACGCCGGCCATCGACGCGCTGTCGCGCGACGCGCGCGTCAAGGTCAGGCTCGTGTCCACCGCAAGCGTCGTCATGCTGCTGCAGCGACGCTTTGGGGAGTCGCTTTATACGGTGCTGGAATTCCCGGACGGGCTCTACGGAAGCCCGGAGAAAGCGGCCGGACTGGGGGTGGCGACGATCCTCGTTGCCCGGGGGGACACGCCCGACGCCACGGTGTTTGCCGTTGCGAGAGCCCTCCTGGCGGGGTCGGAGGGGCTCCGCGCCGTGCTGCCGGAGACGACCTTGGAGCGCGCGAAGCGACCGGCACCGGCCGCCCTGCATGCCGGCGCGGCACGCTACTACCAGGAAACGGGCCGGTAGGCCATTTTGCGCAACCACGGGCAGGTGCTGCATAGCCCTGGAAAACAAGGCCCCAAACCTGCTACATTATGAGTCCCCAGCCTCAAGACTCCCAATTGAAAAGGCAGACTACGATGGCACCCTTGGAGCCTAGTGCCGTCGCCCGGCTGCGCAGCGAGCGTGGGTTCACGCTCGTGGACATGCTGTTCGTTGTCGGGCTGATAGGACTGTTGTCGACGTTGGCTGTTCCCGGCCTCACGCGAGCGAAGGGAGCCGCGCAGGCGTCTTCCGCGCTCGCATCCTTGAAGGTCATCAACAGCGCGGAGCTCAGCTACGCGATTTCGTGTGGTCTCGGCTTCTACTCGCCGAACCTCACGACGCTCGGTGTCCCCCCACCAGGATCGAGCGCGGCGTACTTGCCGATCGAGCTGTCGTCTGCGGCGACGGTGAACAAGGGGGGGTACCAGTTCCAGTTGACCGGGACGGCGCTCGCCGGCGCGCCCGTCAGCTGTAACGGGCTGGGTGCCGGCCTTGGTTCGCCCGGCTATAAAGTGGGGGCCTCGCCGCTCGAGGCGCCCAACACGAGGTACTTCGCGACAAACTCGGGCGGCCTGCTCTACGAGGCGCAATCGAGCTTGTTTGCCGCCATCCCCGAATCCGGGCCGTCGGGCGTGGGGACGCTCGTGCAGTAGACAGGCACAAGGCCCAAGGCACAAGGCACAAGGCAGAGGACCATCCTCGTGCCTCGTGCCTGCTTCCTCGTGTCCGAGTCTTTGTTCGTGCTATCGTGGGCGCTCCCTTTCGGAGAGGAGCTTCCGCGATGCTCATGCGCAGCCGCGCCATGGCGCTGGCGCTTGTTGTCGCGTGGGCCGGCGCGCTTGCGCCGGTTTCCGCACAAACCGTCACCACCCCCCAACAACAGTTCGGCCATGACATCGGGGCCGACTATCAGCTGCCCAACTACCAGCGGTTCACGGCGTATTGGCAGAAGCTCGATCGCGAGTCCGATCGCATGAGGGTGGTCGAGATCGGCAAGACGGCCGAAGGACGGCCGCAGCTGATGGCCATCATCACGTCGCCGGAGAACCACCGGAAACTCGATCGCTACAGGGAGATCTCGCGCCGGCTCGCGCTCGCCGAAGGTTTGTCCGACGAGCAGGCGCGCGCGCTGGCCCGCGAGGGCAAGGCCGTCGTCTGGATCGACGGCGGGCTGCACGCGACGGAGGTCCTTGGCGCGCAGCAGCTGATGGAGACCGTGTATCAGCTCGTCAGCCGAAGCGATCCCGAGACACTGCGCTTCCTGAACGACTGCATCATCCTTGCCGTCCATGCGAACCCGGACGGGCACGACCTGGTCGCCGACTGGTACATGCGCGAGAAGGAACCGCAGAAGCGATCGACGGCCGGTATCCCGCGGCTGTATCAGAAGTACGTCGGGCACGACAACAATCGCGACTTCTACCTTTCGGCGCAGCCGGAAACCACCAACATGAACCGCGTGCTGTACCACGAGTGGTTTCCGCAGATCATGTACAACCATCACCAGACCGGGCCGGCCGGCACGGTGATGTTCGCGCCGCCGTTCCGGGATCCGTTCAACTACAACTACGACCCGCTCCTGCCCGCGCAGATCGACCTGGTGGGCGCGGCGATGCACAGCCGCTTCACGGCGGAAGGGAAGCCGGGCGTCACGACGCGTGAGGGGGCGGGCTACTCCACGTGGTGGAACGGCGGCCTCCGCACAACGGTGTACTTCCACAACATGGTGGGACTGCTGACCGAGACGATCGGCAACCCGACGCCGATCGAGATTCCGCTCGTGCCCGAGCGCCAGCTCCCGAGCACGGATCTCTTTTATCCGATTGAGCCGCAGCGCTGGCGCTTCCGGCAGTCCATCGACTACTCGGTGACCGCCAACAAGGCGGTGCTCGACATCGCTTCGCGCAATCGCGAGAACTTCCTGTTCAACATCTACCGGATGGGCAGGAACTCGATCGAGCGCGGAAGCCGTGACTCCTGGACGGCGTATCCGCAGCGGGTGGCCGCGATGAAGGAGGCAGCGGCGAAGGAGGCCGATAGCTCGGACCAGGCGCGCCGCAGCGCGCAGGGTCGCGGCGGGGCCCCCCTGCCATCGAAGTACTTCTCGATGTTGCGAAACCCGGAGCATCGCGACGCGCGCGGTTACGTGTTGCCGGCCGATCAGCCGGATTTCGCCACCGCCACCGCGTTGGTCAACGCGCTGATCAAGACCGGCATCACCGTCCACCGCGCGAGTGCGCCGTTCTTCGCGGGCGGCAAGCAGTATCCCGCGGGCTCGTACGTCGTGAAGACGGCGCAGGCGTTCCGGCCGCACGTGCTGGACATGTTCGAACCGCAGGACCATCCGAACGACTTCCGCTATCCCGGCGGCCCGCCCATTCCGCCCTACGACAATGCCGGCTGGACCCTCGCCTACCAGATGGGCGTGACGTTCGACCGGATCCGCGACGGGTTCGAGGGGCCGTTCGAGAAGCTCTCGGGCCTGCAGGCGCCCGCGCCGGCGCCGTTCACCGCCGCCACCTCCGGTGCATACCGGATCGATCGCCGCGCCAACAACGCGGCCATCGCGGTCAATCGCCTGGCCGCCGCGGGGCAGGACGTGCGGTGGGACGCGCGTTCTGCCGACGGCGCGTTCTCTGTGGCCGCCACGCCGGGATCCACCGAGATCCTGCAGAAGGCCGCGCGCGAGCTGGGTGTGGTCGCCTCCGCCGCCGAACGTCCCGCGGGCGCGACCTCGGTGAAGATGCCGAGAATAGGGCTCTGGGATCAGTACGGCGGCTCGATGCCTTCCGGCTGGACGCGCTGGCTGCTGGAGCAGTACGAATTCCCGTTCGAGGTCGTGTATCCACAGGCGCTCGATGCCGGCAACCTGAAGGCGAAGTACGACGTGCTCATCTTCGTGGACGGCGCGATTCCCGAGCGCGACGCGGTTGACAGCGGCCGGTCGTTCGGCGCGCAGCCCGCACCGGAGGCCGTTCCCGAGCAATATCGCGGATGGCTCGGGCGCGTCACGGTGGCCAAGACGGTCCCGGAGTTGAAGGCGTTCCTCGAGCAGGGGGGGACGATCCTGGCAATTGGCAGCTCGACCAGTCTGGCCGCTCACCTCGGCCTGCCGATTCGAAGCGCGCTGGTGGAGTCAGCGGCAGGCGGGACGTTCAGGCCGCTGCCGCAAGAGAGGTTCTACATCCCTGGCTCGCTCCTCCGCGCCACTGTTGATACCAGCCAGCCCCTCGCGCACGGCATGGCGGCGCAGGCCGACATGTTCTTCGACAACAGTCCCGCGTTCCGCCTGGATCCCGATGCCGAAAGGCGCGGGGTGCGCGCCGTGGCCTGGTTCGACGGGCCGCGCACGCTGCGGAGCGGCTGGGCGTGGGGGCAGCACTACCTGGACGGCACGGTCGCCGTGGCCGACGCTTCGGTCGGCAAGGGACGCCTGTTGCTGTTCGGGCCGGAGATCCTGTTCCGCGGCCAGCCGCACGGCACGTTCAAGCTGCTGTTCAACGGCATCTATCTCGGTGGCACCTCGTCGCCCACACGACAGACGACCGAACCATGAGATAGGCACGATCGGATGACCACGTGCGTCAGGCTTGCGGTGGGGCCGGGCAGATCGCGGCGACCTCCGTGAGCAGGTCGTCGTAGTCGAACGGTTTGGAAAACACGCGGCGCGCGCCGAGGTCGCCGGGACGCTGCATGTGCGACGGGACTGCCGAGATGACCAGGACGGGAATATCGGCCAGCGCGGGGTTCTGGAGCTGCTCGCGCCGGAACTGCCATCCGTCCATGATCGGCATCATCAAATCGAGGACGATCACGCACGGCGGGTGAGAGGGATCGATCTGCTGGAGGGCTTCCGCCCCGTTGCGCGCCTCCTCCACGGAATGCCCGTGCAGCTCGAGCAGCAGCCGCAGCGACTCCCGCAGATCCGCATCGTCGTCGGCGATCAGAATCCGTCCCATCTAGAATGATCCACGCGATGTCATATGCCTGGGACCCGGAGATGCTCGACGCGCTCGCGGTCCTGGGCGTGCGGCCCGGGCCGGAGACGCCGCCGGCGTTAGTCAAGGATTACGTGACCGAGCTTTACCAATACGAGCTGCGACGCCTTCGCGCCCGCCTCGTGCGAGGCGAGATCCCGAAGGCGTCGTATGCCGGGCTCGTGAAGGATATACGCCCCCGCTACTGGATGCTCTCGATCGCAGCAGCCGGCTGGGCGCAGGCCCGTTGACCGTTCAATCGGGTCCGGCGTCTACTCCTGTCCCTCGTCTTTGTCGTCGTCCGGGAGGCTCGAGGCGAAGTTGTCGAAATTCGTCAGATCCTCGCCGGTCTCCTCCTCACCAAAGGCGTCCACGCTATACACGCGGCCGGTGTTCTTTTCGCGAATCGGTCCCCGCGGCTTGTCCTGCCGCTGCTGGTACTTCGTCGCGCGCTTTGGCTTCGCGTCGGGGCCGAAATTACGGTTCCCGTGGCCGCCCGTGCCGCGATCGCGCGGGGGACCGGCTGGGAGGCTGCTCGGATCGAGCGGTCGCCCGAAGCCGCCGGGCCGAGGGCCGCTGAACCCGCCGGGACGCGGGCCGCCAAAGCCGCCGCCCGGGCGAGGCCCGCCGAAGCCGCCGGCCGGGCGTGGCCCGCGGTCCTCGCGCGCGCGCGCTTCGCTGACCGAGAGCGGCCGTCCCTGGTAGGGGACGCCGTTGAAGCGCTCGATCGCCTGTTGCGCCTGCGCCGGATCGGCGAACTCGACGAACGCGAATCCGCGCGGACGGCCGGTCTCGCGATCCACCGGCACCGCGATGCTGGAGGGCGGCGCGACTCCGGAAAAATACTGGCGCAGGTCCGCCTCGGTTGCACTGTAAGGTAAGTTGCCGACGAACAATCGAACTGCCAAGCGTCTCCTCTCAGGGTGTATTGAAAAGCGTTGCGGCCGAGTGACTCGCACTCATGAGGGCTGTCAGATGGCGAGAGGATCGATCAGGGCAGGATGTCTATAGCGATCGTAGGCCGCGCACACGAAAAGACTTCCACGGACGCACTCAGCCTACCAGAGGGGCGTGCCCGTTTCAACCTCGTATCGAGCGGAGGCCCCCTGGAGGGCCGCCCGGATCTCCGCCGCCAGGGATGCGGGGGCCAGCACCCGGACGTAGGGGCCGAAGCTCAAAATCCAGCTCGTGAGTGCCCAGTCCGTGCACACGTCGAGCGTCATTTGCAACGACCCGTCGGGCCGCTCCTGGACAGATTGCGAGGGATGCCAGAGCCGTTCCCGCACGTAGCCGGCCGTGCGGGGTGCGAATTCCAGCTCCACGTGCACGGGCGTCCCCATATTGACACCCAGTGACTGCTCGAAGGGGCGGGCATCCACGTCCACGCGGCGCTCGAAGGTCTCCTCGAGCACGGTCAGCGCCTCGATCCGCTCCACGGCAAACGTCCGAAGTGCGTCGTACTCCGGCACGAACGCGAGCAGGTACAGGCCGCCGTCCGCGTAGACGAGGCGGTACGGCTCGACGGTGTAGCCCTTCGTGCGTCCGCTCGATGCGGAGTGATAGCGCATCTCGAGCCGCCGGTCGTGCAGCGTGGCGTCGAGCAGCCGCGCGATCGTCGCATGCGGCAGCCCGCCCGCGCGCACGCGCACGGGCCCGCGCTTCGCGTCGAGCACGGCCGGAATGCGGTCGAAGAACTCGCGCATGCGTGGCGGGAGCGTGCGCGCGAGCTCGTCGAAGGCCGCGTGCAGATCCTGCTGGAACGGCGTGCCGGCGAGGCATTCGACCAGCGTGCGGCTGAAATACAGCGCGCAGAGCTGCGTCAGCGTGAAGCCGCGATCCTCGAGGTGACGGAACGGCGTGCTGTTCATGCGCCAGTACGTACGCCCGTCGATCTTCTCGTCGTATAAGGGGAAGCCCGCTTCCTGCAGCGCCGCCAGGTCGCGCCAGATGGTCCGCACCGTGACCCCGGCACTCTTCGACAGCTCCTGGACGGTCACGCCCTGTCGCGCGCCGTCCAGCGCACGGATGATGTTCCACTGTCGAATGACTTCGTTCGAGCGTGCCATGGGAAAAAAGGGGTCGGGAGCCTTTTTACGTTATACGAAAAAAGGCTCCCGACCCCTTTTTACGTTTAGCGTAAGCCGAGAAACTTGTGGCGCTGTAGGCTCAGGCGCCAGCGCGGATGGGCCAGGCAGTATTCGATCGCCGCCTCGGTATGGCGGGCGCGCTGGCTGTCGTCGAGCGGCTGCAGGTACCAGTAGTGGAAGTCGAGTGATTCGTACCGGTGTGGCTCCGCCCCAGGCTGCGGAAACACCAGTTTCAGCTCGTCGCCGGAAAACACCACCAGGTCGGCGCCCGCCTTGGGGCTCACGCAAACCCAGTCCACCCCTTCCGGGACAGTTTGCGTGCCGTTGGTCTCTATCGCCACCGTGAACCCGCGCGCATGCAGGGCGGACACCAGCGCCTCATCGAGCTGCAGCAGCGGCTCGCCGCCCGTGCAGACGACAAAGCGGCTCCTGTCGGCGTCCGCAGCCGGCTCGGGCCAGCGGGCTTCGACGGCGTCGGCGAGGGATCCCGGCGCGTCGAAGACCCCTCCGCGATCGCCCGCCGTTCCGACGAACTCCGTGTCGCAGAAGCGGCAGATCGCGGTTTCTCGATCTTCTTCCCGTCCCGACCAGAGGTTGCACGCCGCGAAACGGCAGAACACGGCGGGCCGGCCCGCCTGGGCACCCTCCCCCTGGAGCGAATAGAAGATCTCGTGGACGGCGTATTTCATCGCGCACCAACAGTCTATCGCCCGACGAAGGAGGTGCGGGACGACCCCTAGTGATCGAGTCTTTCACGGACGCGCTGCCACGCGTCGGTGGCGCGCTTCCAGGCCTCGCGGGACCGCTCGATGGTTTCGAGCGTCTCGGCCAGCATGCTTGCGGTTTCTGCCGATGCTTTGTTCAGTTCGAGGCGCTGCCGCCGCGGCTCGGGCAGCCCGGCCAGGTCCTCGTGGTAGCGGAAGAGGGCGTCACGGTGTTCGATGAGGTGGTCGCGATGCTCCCGTTGTTCGACGAGCGCGCCGGAGTCGGAATTGAGCTGCGCGTGCTCTTCCCCAAGGGCTTCGTGCTGTTCGAGCAGCGCGGCGCAGCGCGCCGGCAGTCCGGTGATGTCCTCCATGCCCGGTTTCAGTATATCGCGGTGGTACAATCGCCGGCCGCATGCACCCGCAGGTGCTCGCCTTTGCCGCGATCGCGGTTCCTCTCGTGCTCACCCCGGGCATCGCGACGACGCTCGTCCTGCGGTCGAGCCTGGTCGCCGGAAGAACTCGAGGGTTCGAGACCGCCGGCGGCGCCGCGGCCGCGTCCGCCTGCTACGGCGTGGCGTCGGGCCTCGGCACGTCCGTGCTGCTGCGCGTGTGGCCGCGCGCCGTGATGGCGCTGCAGATCTGCGGCGGCCTCTACGTCGCCTGGCTCGGCGCGCGCGCCGTGTTTCACGCATTCAGGCGGGAGTACGGGGCCAGTGCCGCGCCCGTGCGCACCGGCTTTCGCGAAGGGTTCGTGGCGAACGCGCTCAATCCCCCGGTGGCGCTCCTCTACTTTCTGATCCTGCCGCGATTCGTGCCACCCGGCTGGCCCGTCCTGCCGGGCGCGCTGGTCCTGACGACCGTGCACGTGACGCTCGCGTTCGCCTGGCATGCGACGTGTGCGATTGCGGCGGGCGCCCTGTCACACGCGCTCGCGACGCCTGCGGCGCGCCGGACGATCGATCTCGTCGCCGGGATCGTGCTGGTCGCGTCTGCCGTGAAGATGCTGGCCGGCTAGGGGACCCGGGTTCGCGGCCGCTCGGGGACGAGCAGGTAGTCCGCGATGTCCCACGACGGAGGCTGCGGGCCGCGGCGGTCGTGGCGCCGGCGGTCGACCGGCACGTCGTCGCGCCGCGCGCGGCGCTCGCCCACACGGCGATCGGCAATGACGCGCACGCCCCGGCGCTTCTCGAACGCCTCCCGCAGGAACACGAGCTTGTCCTCGCACTCACGGCGGACGATGAGGAGATACGCGTAGTCCGGTTCGGTCACGCTCTGCACCATTGCAGGAGGCTGCGCACGCAGCGCGGGAGAAGGTACGGCCTTGTTCACGAGAGCGGCGGGTGAATTCAGGCTATCGTGCCGCGCCACGGCGGTCAAGAGGGCAGGCGCCCGCCGCGGCGTCCGGGCGAATGTGTGCACTTCCGTGAGCTACTTCAACTCGCCGCGACGGAGCCTTCGATAGAGATCGAGCGACTCGCGGATGATCCGCGTCGCCTCCACCGGTCCGAGCAGGTCCTCCACGATGACCTGCTTCTGCTCGAGCACCTTGTAGTCTTCGAAGAACCGTCGGATCTCGCGGAGGACGTGCGCCGGCAGCTGGTCGGACGTCGAATAATCGGCAAACGCGGGATCGCGAACGCTCACCGCGATGATCTTGTCGTCGATCCCCTTCTCGTCGCGCATGCGCATGACGCCGACCGCGCGCGCCTCCACGAGCGTCAGCGGGTAGACCGCTTCCTGCCCGAGCACGAGCGCGTCGAGCGGATCGCCGTCGTCGCAAAACGAGCGGGGGATGAAGCCATAGTCCGCCGGGTAGTACACGGCGCTGTACAGCGTGCGGTCGAGGCGGAGGAGCCCCGTTTCCTTGTCCAGCTCGTACTTGTTCTTGCTGCCCTTCGGGATCTCGATGACGACGGGGAAGGCGCGATCGATGAGCGCGTCATCGACGTAGGGGTCGTGCCACGGATGCATGCCCCGACTATAGCATCGCCCGGAGTGCCGCGATGTGAGCCGGCGTCGTGCCGCAGCACCCCCCGATGACGGTCGCGATTTCCAGGAGCGGCGCGACCTGCGAGGCGAATGCCGCCGGAGGCTGCGGGTAGACGAGCCGCCCTTCCTGATGCTCGGGCAGGCCGGCATTCGGCTGGAAGATGAGCGGCAGCGTCGTGGCGCGCGAGAACTCGCGCGCGACGGCGAGCATCGCCTCGGCGCCCGCGCCGCAGTTGGCGCCGACCAGGTCGGCGCCGGCTTCCTGGAGCCGCGAGCAGGCCCGCGGGACGTCCACGCCCATCACGGTGAACGGGCCGCGGGGCGTGAGGTCGAACGTCATGGTCGCAAACACCGGCAGTCCCGGCGCCTCGGCCTTGACCGCCTCGATCGCGAGCACCGCCTCGACGGCATCCGTCATCGTCTCGATGCAGATCGCGTCGGCGCCGGCCGCGGCAAGCGCTGCGGCCTGCCGCCTGAACCCGTCGAGGACGGTTTGCGCGTCCACGTCGCCGAGCGGCTTGAGCAGGTGGCCGGTGGGCCCGATCGAGGCGAGCACGTACGCGCGCCCGTCCGACGCGTCGCGCGCGAGCTGCACCCCTCGGTTGTTGATCTCGTCGAGGCGGTCCTCGAGCCCGTGGGCGCGGAGGCGCAGCGGCGAGGCCCCGAACGTGTTGGTGGTGAGCAGGTCGGCCCCGGCGTCCGCATACGCGCGCGCCACCGCTTCCACTGCGTGGGGCCGCTCGATCGTCCAGCGTTCGGGAGGCTCTCCCGGCGGCAGGCCCCGCGCGATCAGCATCGTGCCGATCGCGCCGTCGGCGAGCAGGCGTTCGCGGCGGCGCAGGCGACCGGCGAGCGGCTTCATGAGGACACCCGTGCGAGCGCGCGCACCAGCGCGACCGCCCCCGGCGCGTCCGCCGCGTACCCATCGGCGCCGATCTCGACGGCGAACGCCTGCGAAACCGGCGCGCCGCCGACCACCGTCCTGATGCGGTCGCGCAGCCCGCGATGCTCGAGGGCGCGGATGACGTCCTTCATCCCGATCATGGTGGTCGTCAGCAGCGCCGACATGCCGATCACCGTCGCGCCGTGCGTGACGGCGGCCTCGGCGAACGCATCCGGGTCGACGTCCACGCCGAGATCCACGGTGTCGAAGCCGGCGCCCTGCAGCATGATGCCGACCAGGTTCTTGCCGATGTCGTGCAGGTCCCCCTTCACCGTGCCCAGCACCACGCGGCCGGCCAGCGGCACGCCGTCGGCGACCAGCAGCGGGCGCAGCAGCTCCATCGCGGCCGTCATCGCGCGCGCGGCGAGGAGGACATCCGGCAGGAACATCTCGTAGTCACGGAACTTCGCTCCGACGACCCGCATGCCGGCAAGCAGCCCTTGATTGAGGAGCGAGGAGGCTGGCGTGGCGGCATCGATGGCCTCGCGCGTCAGCGCCACGACCGCGTCGCGATCGCCGCGTTGCAGGGCGGAGGAAATCCCGTCGAGCAGGGGAGTGGTCATCGTGGCGCCCGCAGCACCGAAGCCATGCGGCCCCGGCATTCATGCGTCGTGCAGTCCTCGCAGAAATCGTACGTCGGCTTGAACCGGTGCGCCGGCGGCGGCCCCGCCACGAGGACGCCGGACACCGATTTGAGCGGGCGCATCAGAAAACTGTGGCTCAGCGTGATGCCGATGGCGCCGGGTTGCAGCGCCTCGAACAGGCTGCGCTGGCCGCTGACGTGCCAGCCGCAATAGCCGGGGCTGTACGGCAGCACCCGCGCGTCCTCCCCCACGGCCCGTCGCGCCTGCTGCAGCCTCAGGAACCGCAGCGCCGCCGCATCAGCGAGCATGTTTGTCGCCTCGGAGGCGATGATGTCAAGGGCGTAGCCGGCGGCCGGCTCGCCGCGGCCGAACAGGATGCCGATCTCCGCGCTGGCCGCGTCACCGACGGTCGCGGCGAACAGCGCAAGGCGTTGCGCCCGGGGGATGATGACGTCGAGCGGCGCGGAGGGTGCGTTCAGCCCCTCGCCGCGGTAGATCTGGACGAAGGCGTCCGCGCTGGTCTCCGCGACGATCGCCGCCCGGGTGGCGAGGCTCTCGAAATGGGCGAGCGCCTGCTGGAAGAGGTGGCGGAGTCGATCCGGTACCGGCGCGCCGCCGACTTCGCGCGCCAGCAGCTTCTCCACGTCGGGCGTGCTCTCGCCGGCCGTGAATTCATAGACGTGCCGCATCACGCCACCCGTCCCGCGTCGGAGGCGGCGCGCGCCAGCGCCGCGATGTTGGCCGGCGGTGCGTGCGGCGGCACGCTGCACGCGGTGCTGAGAACGTACCCGCCGCCGGGGCCCGCGATTGCGATGCGTGCGCGCGCGTCGCGATAACAGTCCTCGGCCGTGCCGCGCAGCACGGTGTTGACCGGATCGACGTTCCCCTTGATGAACACGCGATCCGCCAGCCGGCGCCTGGCGTCCGCCAGATCGACGTTGCCGAGCGGCGGCGGGTCCAGCGTGTCGATCCCGTCGGTGCCCGTGGCCGCCATCAGCTCGAGCCGATCCGCGATCGCGCCGCACGTGTGAGTGTACACGGGGACGGTGGGATGCGCGGCCTTGATGCCGTCGATGAGCGCGCGTTCGCGGGGCAGCACGAACGTTTCGTAGTGTCCCGGCGACAGAAAGCCCGCGCCGGCGTAGGCGGAAGAAATCAGGATGGCGTCGGCGCCGGCCGCGATGTGACCCGTGGCCAGCTCGATCGCGCCCGCGGCCAGGCGTTCGAGGATGGCGTGCACCTTCGGCGCATCGAGCGCGAGCGCCAGCGCCCCCTCCATCGGCCCCACCAGCTCCATGAACTGGGACAGCGGCGAGAACACTTCGCCGTGCACCGAGATCTCGGGCGCCCGTTCCCGCACGAGCCGCAGCGTGTCCCAGTGCCACGGCGGGAACGAGCCGAGGTTGACCACGCCGCGCGCGTCGTGCGGCTCGATGTAATGGAGCTGTTCCGGATCGACCTCCGCGAAGGGGCGCAGCGGCGGGCGACCCGTCAGCGCGCTCACGACATGCGGGTTGTCGTCGGGCGGGCAGAGCGTGACCGTCCCATCGCTCCAGGTGACGCGGGCGGAGGCGCCCGCGCGCTCCACGCCGCGGATCTCCTCGCGCCACGACGGGTTGCGACCCGGCAGGTTGACGAGCACGCCATCGAAGCCGTACCGCTCGCAAAGCGCCAGCAGGGCGGAGGCGAACGCCGCGCTGTCGTGCCAGATGTCGATCGCGCCGCCGGGCGCGTGGAGGAAGTAATGGCCGAGCGCGAGCTGGCACATCACCGGCACGCGATCCGCGGCGACGCCATCACGGGGGCGCATGGCGATGCCGACGCGCGCTCGAGGAGTCATGCCGGTGGAGGCACAAGGATAACAGAGGTGCTGGGTGCTGTGCGCCGCGCTCGGCACCGAGCACCCAGCCCGTCACGTGCGCAGGCTTTACCGCTTGGCCGAGGCGGCGGCGCCCGGCGAGACGAGGAGCACGTCGCGCTGGTCGTGGCCCGCGTAGACCTGGCGCGGCCGCGCGATCTTCTGCTCGGGATCCATCAGCATCTCTTCCCACTGCGCCAGCCACCCGGTCGTGCGCGGGATGGCGAAGAGCACCGGGAACATCGCCACCGGGAAGCGCATCGCCTTGTAGATGAGGCCCGAGTAGAAGTCCACGTTCGGATACAGCTTGCGGCTGATGAAGTACTCGTCCTGCAGCGCGATCCGCTCGAGCTCGAGCGCGATCTCGATCAGCGGATCGTGCCCGGTGACCTCGAAGACCGCGTCCGCCATCTGCTTGAGAATCTTCGCGCGCGGATCGTACGACTTGTAGACCCGGTGCCCGAACCCCATGAGACGCCCCTCGCCCGCCTTCACCTTCTTGATGAACTCCGGCACGTGGGAGATATCGCCGATCTCGCGCAGCATCACCAGCACGGCCTCGTTCGCGCCCCCGTGCAGCGGGCCGTAGAGCGCCGCGGCCGCGCCGGCCAGCGCCGAGTACGGGTCGACGTGCGAGCTGCCGATGGCGCGCATCGCGTTCGCGCTGCAGTTCTGCTCGTGGTCGGCGTGCAGGATGAAGAGCACGTCGAGCGCCCGCACGAGAGCCGGATGCGGCGCGTACGGCGCCTCGGTCATGCGGAACATCATCTGGAGAAAGTTCGCGGCGTAGCCCAGCCCGTTGTTCGGCCCCACGTACGGCAGCCCCTGGCTGTGGCGGTACGCGTAGGCGGCCAGCGTCGGCACCTTGCCGATCAGCCGCAGCATCTGCAGGTGGCGGTTGTTGATGTCGCCGACATTCTTCGCTTCCGGGTAGAAGGTGGACAGCGCGCCGATCGTGCTGAGGAAGATCCCCATCGGATGGGCGTCGTAATTGAAGCCGTCCATGAACTTCTTGATGTTCTCGTGCACCATCGTGTGCAGCGTGACCTGCTCGGTCCACGCCTTGAGTTCCTCCGGCGTCGGCAGCTCGCCGAAGATGAGCAGGTAGGCGACCTCGATGAACGTCCGCTTCTCCGCGAGCTGTTCGATCGGGTAGCCGCGGTAGCGAAGGATCCCCTTGTCGCCGTCGATGAACGTGATCGTGCTGCGGCAGCTCGCGGTGTTCATGAAGGCGGGGTCGTACGTCATCAACCCGAAGTCATCGGGCGAAACCTTCATGCTGCGGAACTCGGGCGCGGAAATCGCCCCGTCCTTGATGGGGATGTCGTACTGCTTCCCTGTCCTGTTGTCTGTGACCGTCAACGTGTCGTGGCCCATAAGACCTCCCGGGCGCAATGAAGAAAAACGCCGTGTATGACGGGAATCCGGCGGGAATACGGCGATGGGACGTTGTTCAGCAACAGGGGTACCGCTGGCCGGGAGGGAGGCGATCGGCGGCGGGTGGTGCAACCCTTGCTCTCTCTGACCCGGAACGGCCGGGATTCTCGAGGATTTCCGTTCCCCATGGCGGGAATCCGGCAGCGCTGCGCGTGCGCGGCGAATTGACGCCGCGCCGGCAAGCACGGGCCGGCCCCGCGAGGAAACGCATGCAAACGCTCTGGTCTGAACGATTTGCGCAACGCACGCAGGGAATGCGCCGCTCCGAGATCCGCGAGCTGCTGAAGCTGACCGAGCAGCCCGGGATGATCTCGTTCGGCGGCGGCCTTCCGGCGCCGGAGGTCTTTCCGCTGAAGGCGTTTGAAGAAGCGTGCACGCGCGTGCTGCGCGAGCAGGGCGCGATGGCGCTGCAGTACGGCACGACCGAAGGCTACCGGCCGCTCCGCGAGATGATCGCGCGGCACACATGCCGCTTCGGCGTAACCGTGACCGCCGACAACATCCTGATCACCAGCGGCTCGCAGCAGGCACTCGATCTGATCGGCAAGGTCTTCATCAACCAGGGGGACCACATCGTGGTCGAGAGCCCGACCTACCTTGCCGCGATCCAGGCCTGGAATACCTACCAGGCGCAATACACGCCGGTCCCGATCGACGACGATGGGATGTTGCCGGACGCGCTGGAAAGCGCGCTGCGCGGCGGCCCGAAGTTCATCTACGCGTTGCCCAACTTTCAGAACCCCACCGGCGTGACGCTCTCGCTGGATCGGCGCCGCGAGCTGGTGCGCCTCGCCGATCATTACGGCGTGCCCATCATCGAAGACGATCCGTACGTGCAGCTCCGTTATGAAGGTGAACACCTGCCGTCGATCGTGTTGGTGGACTCCGAGTACCGCGCGGGCAACGGCAAGCCCTATTCAGGAAACGTGATGTACATGAGCACGTTCTCCAAGACGCTCGCCCCCGGCCTGCGGCTCGGATGGATCACCGGCCCGGTGGGGGTCATCGAGCGCCTCGTGCAGGCCAAGCAGGGCACGGACCTGCACACGAGCACCTTCAACCAGGTGGTCGCCTACGAAGTGGCGCACGGTGGATACCTGGACGAGCACGTCAAGCTGATTCGGCGGGTGTACCGCGAGCGGCGCGACGCGATGCTGGCCGCGATGTCCGAGTGTTTCCCGAGCGGGGTGACCTGGACCCGTCCGAAAGGAGGGCTGTTCCTGTGGGTGCGCTTCCCCGAGGGGCTCGACGCCGTCGACGTCCTGCGCGAGTCGATCAAAGAAGGGGTCGCCTTCCTGGCCGGCGCGCCGTTCTTCCCGGATCACTCGCACGTGAACACGGCGCGCTTCAACTTCTCCAACTCGGACCCGCAGAAGATCCGCGACGGCGTGCGCCGCATCGGGGGCGTGCTGCAGCGGATGATGAAGGGCGCGGTGGTGTGAGACCGAGGTAAAAGGTA
This sequence comes from Acidobacteriota bacterium, assembly GCA_016184105.1. Classification (NCBI taxonomy): domain Bacteria; kingdom Pseudomonadati; phylum Acidobacteriota; species Acidobacteriota bacterium. The sequence continues at coordinate 23,702 of JACPDI010000028.1, read as the reverse complement.
AAAGGTGAAAGGTGAAAGGTAAAAGGTAGAAGGTAAAAGGCAAAAAGATGGCCAAATACAAAATCGCGTGGTTGCCGGGCGATGGCATCGGCGTCGACGTGCTCGATGCGGCGAAGGTCGTGCTGGACCAGCTGCACCTCGATGCCGAGTACGTCCGCGGCGACATCGGCTGGGAATGCTGGTGCCAGGAAGGGGACGCGCTTCCCTCGCGCACCATCGACCTGCTTCGCCACGTGGACGCTGCGCTCTTCGGCGCGATCACGTCGAAACCGGTGAAGGCCGCCGAATCCGAGCTGGTTCCGGCGCTGCGCGGGACGGGCCTCGTTTACCGCTCGCCGATCGTGCGCATGCGGCAGCTGTTCGACCTGTACGTCTGCCTGCGGCCGATCAAGGGCTACCCGGGCAATCCCCTCAACTACAAGGAGAACATCGACCTCGTCGTGTTCCGCGAGAACACCGAGGACCTCTACGCGGGGATCGAGTTTTCGCCGGTGCCGCCCGAGCTGTCGACACTCCTCGGCGGGCTGTCGAAGAACTTCGAGCCGTTCGCGTCGCTGAAGCCGGGCGAATTCGCCCTTTCCTGCAAGGTCAACACGCGCCGGGGCTCCGAGCGGATCGCCCGCGCCGCGTTCGAGTTTGCGAAGGCGCACGGCCGGCAAAAGGTCACCGTCGTGCACAAGGCGAACGTCGTGCGCGCGAGCGACGGCGTGTTCCTCGACGCCGCGCGCGAGGTCGCCAGGAACTACCCGCAGATCGAGTTCGATGAAGCGAACGTTGACGCGATCACCATGTGGCTCTTGAAGAACCCGCACAATTACGACGTGCTGGTCGCGCCGAACCTGTACGGCGACATCATCTCGGACCTCTGCGCGCAGATGGTGGGCGGTCTCGGGTTCGGCTGCTCGGGCAACATCGGCGAGAAGCTCGCGGTGTTCGAGCCGACCCATGGCTCGGCCCCCAAGTACGCGGGGCTGCACAAGGTCAATCCGATCGCGACCCTGTTGACCGTGAAGATGATGCTCGAGTGGCTGGGCGAGCGCGAGAAGGCGCAGCGGCTCGAGCTGGCGGTCGCTTCCGTGATTCGCGAGGGGCGCGTGCGCACGTACGACATGGGCGGCAGCGCCTCGACCCTGGAGATGGCGGCCGCGGTGGCGGCCGCCCTGCCGGTGACGGTGTGATTCTCCACGAGGTCGGCATGCGCGACGGCCTGCAGGTGGAGCAGGCCGTCGTTCCACTCGAGACGAAGATCGCGTGGGTCGAGCGCCTGCTCGCCTCCGGCGTCGATCTGATCCAGGCCGGATCGTTCGTCAACCCGACGCTCGTGCCGCAGATGGCCGACACCGACGCGCTGTTTCGCCATTTCGCGGCGCTGCCCGGCGCGCGTGCCCGGCTCTCGGCGCTCGTGCTCAACGAGAAGGGGCTGGCGCGCGGGCTCGAGGCGGGCGCGGGGTATTTCTGCATGGGTGTGTCGGCGAGCGACACGCACAGCCGCAAGAACACCGGCATGGGGACCGAGGAGGCGATCGTCCGCGTGCTGGCGATGGCCAGGGATGCCCGCGGCGCCGGCGCCGGCGTGCAGTTGTCGGTGCAGTCGGCGTTCGGGTGCGGCTACGAGCGGCACGTGCCGGGAAGCCGCGTGCTCGAGATCGCCGGCCGCTTCCTCGAAGACGGGTTCCGCGCGATCAGCCTCGCGGACACGGCGGGCCACGCCTCGCCCCTCCAGGTCCGTCGCCTGTTCGGGGCGATCCTGCACGCGGCGCCCGACGCGGCGTGCGCCTGCCACTTCCACGACACGTACGGGCTTGCCATGGCGAACGCGGCGGCCGCCATGGAGGTCGGTGTGCGCTCCTTCGAGTCCGCGTTCGCGGGGCTCGGCGGCTGCCCGTTCACGGCGGTGGCCGGCGGCAACCTGTGCACCGAGGATTTCGTTCACCTGCTGCAGCGTGAAGGCCTGCGCCACGACGTGGACCTCGACGCGCTCATCGGTGTCGCGCGCGAGGCGGAAACCTTTTTCGGCCGCGCGCTCCCGGGCGTCATCCATCGCACGGGACCGATTCCGGCAACCGGCGGCCTGAAGGCCGGCGGCGACACGAGTCAGATGTAGCCGCGGCCCTTCAGGGTCGCGGCCTGGAACACGCATGAAACTCCTCGACGGCATCCGCGTCCTCGACCTCACCAACGTCCTTGCAGGCCCGTTTGCCACCGAGCACCTCGCGCTGCTCGGCGCCGACGTGGTGAAGATCGAGAACCCGGACGGCGGCGACCTCGCACGCAGGCTCGGCAACGTGCCCGGCCTCAACGCCGAGCTGATGGGCACGAGCTTTCTCGCGCAGAATGCCAACAAGCGCTCGCTGACGCTCAACCTGAAGCTCGAGGCCGGGCGCCAGGTCTTCACGCGGCTCGTGAAGGACGCCGACGTGCTCGTGGAGAACTTCCGTCCGGGCGTGATGGCCCGCCTCGGGTTGTCCTGGAACGCACTGCACGCGCACAACCCGAGGCTCGTGTACTGCGCGATCTCCGGGTTCGGCCAGACGGGCCCCGACGCCGCCAAACCCGCGTACGACCAGATCATCCAGGGGCTGAGCGGCGTGATGGCGGTGAACGGCGACGAGCGGTTGAACCCGTTGCGCTGCGGCTTCCCGGTGTGCGACACGGTCGGCGGCCTGAACGCGGCGTTCGCGATCATGGGGGCGCTCTACCATCGCGAGCGCACGGGCGAAGGACAGTTCATCGACGTCGCGCTGCTCGACTCGATCCTGCCGCTGCTCGGATGGGTGGCGGCCAACTGGCTGATCGGCGGGCGACCGCCACGGCCGATGGGAAACGACAACTTCACCGCGGCCCCGTCCGGCACCTTCCGCACGAAGGATGGCTACATCAACATCGCGGCGAACCAGCAGGAGCACTGGGAGAACCTGGCGGACGCGGTTGGTGCCCCGGAGTTGAAGACCGACCCGCGGTTCCAGAAGCGCGACATCCGCAAAGCCAACCGCGCAGCGCTCACGCCGCTGCTCGAAGCCCGATTGACCGAACGCACCACCGCGGACTGGGTGTGCGTGCTGAACCGGCTCGGGGTTCCCTCGGGCGCCATCCCCACGCTTCAGGAGGCGCTTGCCTCACCGCAACTCGCTCATCGACAGACGCTCGAGACGGTCGCGGCTCCGGGCATCGGCGATCTCAAGTTGTTCACGGTGACCGCGAAGTTCAACCGCACCCCCGGCCACGTCGAAACGCCGCCACCGCGCCTGGGGCAGGACAGCGACGCGGTGCTCGAGGAAGCCGGTTACTCGGCCGGCGAAATCGCATCGCTCCGCGCGACCGGGGCGATCTGAAGAAAGAGACCATACTCATGGCAGGCATGACCATCGTCGAGAAGATCCTCGCTCGCGCAACCGGCCGTTCTGCCGTCGCGGTTGGCGACGTCGTCGAACCCGCGGTGGATTTGGCGATGTCGCACGAGAACGCGGCCCTCGTCATCAACCAGTTCCAGGAAATCTTCCAGGGGACGGGGCGCGCCGCGGAGGTGTGGGACCCCGAGCGGATCGCGATCGTGTTCGACCACCGCGTCCCGGCCGAGAGCTCGAAGACCGCGACCAACCAGAAGAAGGTCCGTGAGTTCGTCGCCCGAGAGCGCATCACGAAGTTTCACGATGTCCGCGGTGATGACGGGGGGATCTGCCACCAGATCCTGGCAGAGCACGGGTACGACCGCCCGGGACACGTCATTGTCGGCACCGACAGCCACACGACGAGCCACGGGGCGTTCGGCGCGTTTGCCTTCGGCATCGGCGCGACGGAGATGGCGGCCGTGTGGGCGCTCGGCCGCGTGCTGAACGTCGAAGTCCCCGCGACCATCCGCGTGAACGTCAACGGTGGCCTGCCGCGCGGCGTGGCGCCGAAGGACATCATCCTGCACCTGATCGGCCGGCTCACGGCCGAGGGTGCGAACTTCCGCGTGCTCGAGTTTCACGGCGACGGAATCCGCCGCATGACGACCTCCGGCCGCTTCGTGCTCTGCAACATGGCTGTCGAAGCCGGCGCGACCTCGGGCATCGTCCCCGCCGACGATGAGACGGTGCGGTACCTGCGGGTGGAAGCGGGCGTCGTGGGCGCGATCAGCGAGGTCGCGCCGGACGCCGACGCATCCTACGAGCAGGTGGTCGAGATCGATGCCGCGCGCCTGGTGCCGCAGATCGCGTGCCCGCACACGGTGGATCGCGTCAAGCCTGTCGGCGAAGTCGCCGGCACGCGCGTGCACCAGATCGTGATCGGATCGTGCACGAACGGGCGCCTGGACGACCTGGAGGTGGCGGCGCGCACCGTGCGCGGCCGGCGCGTCGCGCGCGGCGTTCGCATGCTGGTCTTTCCCGCGTCGTGGCGGATCTACCGGGAGGCGATGCGCCGCGGCTACCTCGCCGACCTGATCGAGGCGGGCGCGGTGGTCATGAACCCGGGCTGCGGCTGTTGCCTCGGCGTGCACCAGGGGGCGCTCGGGGACGGCGAGGTCGCCTTGTCCACCACCAACCGCAACTTCAAGGGCAGGATGGGGAACCCGAACGCCGAGGTGTACCTCTGCTCGCCGGCGGTCGCCGCCGCCAGCGCGCTGACCGGCGCGATTACCGATCCGAGGAGCTGACCATGTCCACCGTTGTCCTGACGCTTGGCGACGATGTGTCCACCGATGCCATTTATCCGGGCCGCTTCATGGCGACCGTGCTTCCCACCGAGACGCCGCAGTTCGCCTTCGCCGACCACGCGGCGTTCAATGCGAAGGTGCGTGCCGGCGGGCTTCCGGCGGGCAGCGTGATTGTCGCGGGACAGAATTTCGGCTGCGGATCGTCGCGCGAGCAGGCGGCGTCCTGTCTCAAGGGGCCGGACGTGATCGTCATCGCGCGCGGCTTCGCGCGCATCTTCCTGCAGAACGCGATCAATCTTGGGCTGCGGACGATCATTTGCCCGACGATCGAGGCGGGCGAGGGGGACGAACTGGGCATCGGCCCTGACGCCGTGGTCAACCTCACGGCCGGCCGCCGCTTCCCGGTCGTGCCCCTGCCGCCCGCGCGCCAGGCGATCGTGGATGCCGGCGGGTTGATCAACTACGCCCGCACGCTGGTGGAGAAGGGGAAAAGGGGGACAGTCACACTTTCCGAAGCAGTGCCCGGGAAAGTGTGACTGTCCCCCTTATTTCTCGCCAGCCTTCAGGTACTTGTCGTACCACGCGAGATACCGCTCCAGCCGATCCTTCCTGTAGCTCGGGATCGTGATCCCGTGGAACTGGTTCGGATAGATCACCAGCTCGGTGTCCACGCCGAGGCTCTTCAACGCCTGGTACATCTGCTCGCTCCCGAGCAGCGGCACGTTGAAGTCCTTCTCGCCGCCCATGAACAGCGTCGGCGTCCTGATCCGGTCCGCGTGGAAGAACGGATACGAGACCTTCATCCACACGTCCTGCGCCTTCCACGGGGGACCCAGCTCGTTCTCGTACTGCGTGATGTACATGTCGGTGCCGTACATCGAGATCTGATTCGAGCTGCCGGCGCCGCTGATCGCCGCCCTGAACCGGCCATCGGTTGCAATCGTGTAGTTCGTGAGGATCCCGCCGTAGCTCCAGCCGCCGATGCCGAGGCGCTCGGGATCGGCAAGACCGATCTTCTGCACGTGGTCCATCGCGCCGAGCAGGTCCACGACTTCCTTGTTCCCCCAGTCGGCGAAGATGGCCTTCTGGTACGCCGCTCCGCGTCCGTTGCTGCCTCGGTAATTGACGGCGACGACCACGTACCCGCTGGCGGCGAACAGCTCGCGCTCGAGCGCGAACGCGTGCTCGTCCTGCCCGTTGGGACCGCCGTGGATCCTGAGCAGCGCCGGATACTTGCGTCCGGCCTGATACGCCGCCGGCTTCACCAGCAGCCCGTGCACCTGCGTGCCGTCCCGGCTGGTGGACGCGAACTCCTCGGTGATCCCGAGCTGGACGTTCGCGAGCCACTCGTCGTTATGGCGCGTCAGGCGGCGCAGCGCGCCGTTTTCGAGCGCGTGCACTTCCGCCGGTTGCGTCGCGGTGGCGGCCAGCACCGCGAAGGCGCCGTCGGGTCCCTGCGAGAGGTTCGTCACCACGCGCGGGCCGGCCACGAGCTTCTCGATCTTGCCACTGTCGATGGCCACTCGCGCCGGATGCTGCGACCGGTCGTCCACCACGCCGACGACGATCGCGCGCCCGTCTGGAGTGAACACCGGCGAGCGCACCGGCCGATCGAGCGCGCCGGCCAGGATCCGCGAGGCGCCGCCCGTCGCCGGTACGACGGCGAGCCGCGGCTGGTTGTACGCCGAATACTTCAGCTCGTCGCTGACGAGATAGGCGATGGTCCTGCCGTCCGGGCTCCAGATCGGCCTCGATTCTTCGGCGGGCGTGCTGGTGAGCGCGCGCGCCTCGGCGCCGGCGCGGGCCTCGATCACGTAGATGTCCTCGCTTTCGAGGCGGTCGAGGTCTCCTTCGCCGCGCTTGCTGGCGAACGCGATCTGTTTGCCGTCGGGGGACCACGCGGGCGCTCTCTCGTTGAACGTGCCGGGGGTCAGAACCTCGGTCTTCCTTGTCGCGATGTCGAACAGGTACAGGTGCGACCGCTCGCCGCGCAGGTACCCGGACCCGTCCGCCTTGAAGTAGTAGCGATCGATCACGATCGGCTTCGGCGTCTTGGCGGCCCCGTCCTTCGCGGCTTCCTTCTCTTCTTCCGCCTCGGCATCGCGCGGATCGCGTTCTTCCACCACGAGCGCGATTCGCCTGCCGTCGGGGGACCAGGCGTACTCGGAGATGCCCCCCTTCACGTCCGAGACCTTCACCGCCTCGCCGCCGGCGCGGTTGAGCAGCCACAGCTGCGCGTGTTTCGCCCCGTGCCGCGAGGACAGGAAGGCGAGGTGCTTGTTATCGGGGCTCCAGCGCGGCGTCGACTCGCTCTCGGCGCCGAAGGTCAGCTGGATCTGCTGCGCGCCGTCCCAGCTCACCATCCAGATGTCGTTGTCGTTCTTGTCCGTTTCCTTGATCGCGCGCGAGACGACGTAGGCGACCCATTTGCCATCGGGCGATCGCTGCGGATCCCGGACCTCGTTGATGTTGAAGATGTCGTCCACGTTCAACGGACGCTTCGTGGACTGGGCGGCGGCGGGCGCCGACATCAGAAGCGCCAGGAGGACGGAAAGGAGTGTTTTCACGGCGGGGATCATAGCATCGGGCGGAGGAGACGCCGGGGTGCCTCTCCCACTCGAGCCGATGACATGCGCATTTGGATCGGGTGATCTGAGAACTTGGATGCCCGCCGAGAGACACGCCGCGATCCTGGCGTAACTCCACGTGCCGTGAACAACTTACCGCCTGATCTCGCGTGGCACACTTTCTGCTCGCCGGGCAGGTTCTCAGGAGGAGACATGCAGCTTACAGGGTTTGCCGCCCGCGGCGGTCGCGCGGGCGTTTTCGTGTTCATCGTGTTTGCGTTGAACGCGTGGCTCGCGGCCACGCCCGCACTGGCGCAGATGACGCGCGGCGGCGTCAACGGCACCGTGCGCGACGCGTCAGGGGCCGTCGTTCCCGGCGTGACGGTGATCGTCGTGAATGTCGCCACGAACCAGTCACGGGACACCGTGACCGATGCTGAGGGTTTCTACAGGGTCTCGGCGCTCGAGCCAGGGGACTACCTCGTTCGCGCTGAACTGGCCGGCTTCCAGACGGTCGAAACGCGCGGCGTGCGCATCGTCCCGGCGACCGAGGCGACCGTCAACGTCGAGCTGAAAGTCGCGGGGGTCGGCGAGGAAGTGACGGTCACTGCCGAAGCGCGCGCGGCCGAGTTGAACAAGACCAGCCCCACGATCGCCAACACCGTGAGCGCGCGGGCGGTCGAGCAGCTTCCCCTGCCGGGCGGACGCAACCTCAACAACCTGATCGCCACGGCGCCGAACGTGTCGAGCACCGGCGGCCAGGGCACGTACGCGGCCAACGGCCAGCGGTCGCGCAACAACAACTACATGATCGACGGATCGGACAACAACGACATCTCGGTGACGATCTCGACCACGCCGCTCGTGCCCGAGGCGGTCGCCGAGTTCCAGGTCATCACCAACGCCTACAGCGTGGAGTTCGGCCGCAACAGTGGCGCCCAGGTGAACATCATCACCAAGTCGGGCAGCAATCGCTTCCGCGGCGACGTGTGGGACTACTACACGAGCAGCGACTTCTATTCGCTCACGAACATCGAGAAGGCGAGCGGCCTGAAAGAGCCGGCACGCTTCAACCGTCACCAGGCGGGCTTCGACCTGGGCGGGCCGATCTTCCGGGAGAAGACGTTCTTCTTCGGCCTCTTTCAGTGGGACGGCGAGCGCCCCGGCGCGAGCCCGGGCACCACGGTGCGGATTCCGACGCCGGCCGGTTTCGCCACGCTGCAGAACGCGCCGCTGGGCGCCGGGCAGACCGCGGCGAGCCGCGCGGCGGTGCTCGAGCGGATCTCCTTCCTCCAGAACCTGTACTCCCAGAACCTGTCGTTCCGCAGCCTCCAGAACACGCTCGTGAACGGCCGCGCGATCGAAACCGGCCTGACCAACGTCAGCATCACCTCGCCGAGCACGGCCAAGAGCTACATCGCGCGGGTGGATCATCGGCTGACCGCCAACGACAACATCACCGTGCGCGCCGTGCACACGCCGCGTGAGCAGAAGGAGTTAATCAGCAACTGCGCGTTCGGCGCGCTGTTCTGCGGCAGCCAGGACCTGAAGGACACCAACTTCGCCGCGAGCAACACGCACATTTTCACGTCGCGGCTGCTCAACGAGTTCCGGTTCTCCCTGGTGCGCCGGGACCTGAGCTTCCCGGAGAACGATCCGAAGAGCCCGACGGCGACGATCGGCGGGTTCTTCACGGTCGGCGGCGCGTCGAACTTCCCGCAGGGCCGCCTGACCAACGCGTACCAGTTCTCGAACACGATGACCTGGACGCGCGAGAAGCACACCTTCAAGTTCGGCGCGGACCTGCGCTACAACGACGTGGACAACCAGGCGGCCTTCGACTCGAAGGGCACCTTCACGTTCAACAGCCTGCAGGACTACATGAACAACTTCGCGTCGCGCTTCGCCCAGGCGCTTCAGACCGCGAGCTGGGAGGCGCAGCAGTGGCAGACGTTCTTCTATCTGCAGGATGATTTCCGCGTCACTCCCGACCTCACGGTCAACCTTGGCCTCCGCTACGAGGCGAACGGCGCGCCGCTCGGCTTCTTCGGCGCGACGGATCCGGAAAGCCTCGCCGTCGGCGTGCCCGGGCCCGTCGAGGACGATCGGAACAACTGGGCACCGCGCGTCGGCTTCGCGTGGAGCCCGCGCGGGAACAACCGCTGGCTCGGCGACGGGAAGACGGTCGTCCGCGGCGGCTTCGGCATGGGCTACGACTTCCTGTTCTACAATCTGCTGACCGTCAACGCGTCGAACTACCCGCGGGTGGCGGTGGCCGAGTCGTTCAACGTGCAGAACCTGTATCCGAACCTGCTGGCGGGCAGCGCCTCGCCGGTGTTCAACCCGCTGAACCAGTGGGTCAATTCCGCGCCGGACACCGAAAATCCGGAGAGCCGGTTCTGGAGCGCGGACATTCAGCGCGAGCTTGGCCAGGTCATCCTGTCGGCCGGCTACACGGGCAGCCGCGGCTACAAGGGGATCAACCAGATCCACATGAACCCGGGCATCCTCACCGAGGCGCAGGCGGCCACGGTGATCGCGACCCGCAACATCAGCTCGATTCCGAACGTGCAGGCCCGCCGGCAGAATCCGGCCTGGGGCGGCCGCCTGCAGATCCCGGCGTACACGGGGCCCGGCGGCAACGACGTCGAGGCGCGCTCGTCGTATCACGGCGCGTTCGTGCGTGCCGACAAGCGCTTCTCGCACGGGCTCCAGTTTGGGGGGGCGTACACCTACGGGCGGTTCTTCAGCAACAACGACGCGTCGCTGGGCGAGGCCGGCACGGCGCAGTCGCCGCAGACCCCGCAGAGCTTCTTCGACTACGACAGCGAGTGGAGCGTGTCGGGCTTCGACCGCCGCCACCGCCTGGTGTTCACCTACCTCTGGGAGATCCCGGCGCCGAAGCGGGGCCTCCTGGGCGCGATCATCGGCGGCTGGCAGATCGCCGGCATCACGCAGACGCAGTCCGGCGCGCCGTTCACGATCCGCACCGGCGTGGACTCGAACGGTGACGGCAGCGCGGGCGGCGACCGCCCGAACATCAATCCGTCCGGATCGCTCGTGTGGAAAGACGACCACTCGTCGTTCACCAACAACGGCTACTACGTCACGCCGCTCGGCAACAACAATCTGCCGCTGGCCAACTCGATGCCGAACGGCGGCAACGCGCCCCGAAACGGCGAGCGCGGTCCCGGGTTCTGGAACACCGACCTGAGCCTGTCCAAGCGCGTCACGTTTTTTGGCGACCGCGCCTTCACGGTGCGGATCGACGGGTTCAACCTCCTGAACCAGGACAACAAGGGAACGCCCACCAACGCGATGAACAGCACCAGCTTCGGTGAGAACACCAACAACTGGGGTCGCCGCACGTTCACCTTCAGCGGCAAGTTCACGTTCTAGAACGGCTGAACACAAAAGGGGCGGTCCCCGAGCGGGGCCGCCCCCGTGTTTTCGAACCTGGCACCTGGCCTCTGGCACCTGGCCCCCGGCCTCTACGTCAGCACATTCAGCTCCACCGTCAGGATCTTCCGGCACTGGGAGCAGATCACCGCGCGGCCGCGCCGCGGCATCGTCGATGTGAAGTTGACCCTCGAGCGGAGCATGCGGATGACCGCCACCGTGCGGAGGGTCTGCTGACAGTGCGGGCACCGGCAGGCGTATTCGAGCGTGTACTCGGCCTCGCTGTCCCGCGCGGTCGTTTCCTCCGGGGCCTCAGCCGCCGCCGCAGCGTTGAAGTCCGCCATGTACGGGTTATCGGCCCTGGTCCCGGAGGGCGTTAGGCCTCCCCCTGGGAGGGCATGCCTCACGCCGCTGAAGTCATTCATCCGCGATACACTGCCCGCATTCGGAGGTCTTCCATGCGTTCGTTCGTCCCTGTCATCGCCTTCGTCTGCTTCGCAGCCGGGGCGGCCGCGCAGGCGCCGCAGCCTCAGCGCGCGCAGCCCACGGGCCAGCAGTCACGCCGGGAAGTCAAGCAGGATCCGGCGCGCGCCACGTTGCTGTACGTCAGCAACGATCCGGCGGATCACGCGCCCGCGCGGAACTTCCAGCGGGACATCGACCAGAAGGCGCAGATTGACGCGCGATACGCAGAGGCCTGCAAGGGGATCATCGATTACCAGAAGGTCACGTACCGCAGCAGCGTGGGCGATCTCGATATTCCCGCCTACGTGTTCCAGCCGCTGCAGACGCGCGGGCCGCGCGCCCACGCCGCGATGGTGTGGGTGCACGGCGGCGTCCACGGGAACTGGGACCTGGTGTATTTCCCCTTCGTGAAGGAAGCCGTCGCGCGCGGCTACGTCATCGTCGCGCCCGAGTACCGCGGCAGCACGGGCTACGGCGAGAAGTTCCACAACGAGATCGACTACGGCGGCCACGAAGTGGACGACGTGATGAGCGCCGTGGACTACATCAGGGTGAGCTTGCCGCATGTCGATCCGGAGCGGCTGGGCATCATGGGTTGGAGCCATGGCGGGTACATCGCCCTGTTCAGCGTCTTTCGCGACAAGACGCCGTTCAAAGCCGCGGTCGCGATGGTGCCCGTCACGAACCTGGTCTTCCGCTTGTCGTACAAAGGTCCCGGGTATCAGCACAGCTTCGCCACGCAGAAGCGGATCGGCGGCCTGCCGTTCGAGAAGCCGGATATCTACATCGAGCGGTCGCCGCTGTATCACGTCGACAAGCTGAACACGCCGCTGCTCGTGCACGTGGCCACCAACGACACGGACGTGAACTTCGTCGAGGACCAGCAGATCGTCGACGCGCTCCGTTCGCGCAAGCCGCATCTCGCCGAGACGAAGATCTATGTCGACCCGCCGCCCGGGGCGGCCGGCGGCGGGCACACGTTCAACCGGCGCACCGACCTGAAGACGCTGGAGCGGATGGACACGCCGGAGCAGATCGATTCGTGGAACCGGGTGTGGACGTTCTTCGAGTGGAACCTGAGATAGGACGCCTGGATGGCCGGACGCGTGGTGTATTCGACGGACAAGGGACGAATCTGCCCGGCGTGCGGCTGGCCCGCGCGCGATTGCACGTGCAGCACGCGGTCGGCCGCCGACGAGCCCGTTCCTACGCGGCTTGTTGCAAAGCTGAGGATGGAGAAGGCAGGGCGCGGCGGGAAGACCGTCACCCTTGTCGACGGCCTTCCGCGCAACGCCGCCTTCCTCAGGGGGCTGGCGCAGGAACTGAAGCGGGCGTGCGGCACGGGCGGTGCGGTCGTGGAGAACACCATCGAGCTGCAGGGCGACTTGAGGGATCGCGTGCGGGAGTTTCTGGTCAAGAAAGGGTTCGCGGTGAAAGGCTCCTGACCGATGGTCAGGGCGGGGCGCCGGCAGCGCCCGGAGAGCTGCTGCCGGCCGCCAGCGGGAACAGGGGCGGGAGCGCTCTAGGATCCGTTGTATCGGAACATCACGGTCTTGCTCTTGCCGACACCGATCGTGCCGAGGGTGTACCAGATCCGCATGTGATAGTCGGTGCCGGGAGAGGTCGGCGTCACCGCGGTCGTCGATGAACACGGGCCGCTGCCAATCGTCACCGGCACCGCGGTGGAGTGGGGCGTCCCCACCGTATGTGCGGAGAGCACGAGGGAGCGGATGTCGCGGGCCCAGGTCTGGTCTGTGGACCGGTCGAACGTGTCATCCAGCGCGTCCCCGTCCATGTCGGCGTCCACGTTGCGTGCGACGAGCACGTTCTCCAGCGCCGCGGGCGAGTTGTTCCTGATCGTCATGCTGATCAGCATTTCGCGCCGCGCTTTGTTCGGCGTGAACTTCTGGTCGAGGATGACCTTTCCATCGAGCGTTGTACGGCGGATGATGACCGGAAACGGCGCGGGGTCGAGAAAGATAGGAGGGCCAAAGCCACCTTCAAACGACGCCCAGTCGTAGTACCAGATGCCCGAGCCGGGGCCGTGGCAGATGCTGTACGACTCGTGGATGGGCGCGACGGCGATGTGCTCGGCGCCGTTCGGATACATGAGAGAAACCATGTTGCCGTGATCCGAGACGCAGAGAGAGAACAGGGTCGCCCCGGCGCCCACAGAGTACACACCGCCGCCACAGTTGATCGACAGCGGCTCGGGAGCGGCGGCCTCCGGCGGAGGCCAGCTTTCCTGCCCCGCGGCAACCGCCGGGATCATCAGCAGCACACATGCGGCCACCAATCCGGGAACCTTCCATGTCACTCGGTGCATAGATTCCTCCTGGAAGAGACGAACAGGCCCGCGGCTGCAGGCAATAGGAAACGCCGACACCTTGCGAGACGCATGCCCGGCCACCGTGGCGTTTCCGGCCTGTTTCCGGGCGTCGGCGGGGCAGCCCCGCGGGGAGTCAGCGCGCGGGGAGAACAAAGTCGCTCGGTGTATGATCCCGGTCGCCGTCATCCCGGAGGGTGTGCATGATCCATCGAGTCGTCCTGTCGTCGGTCATCGTCGTTTCGATTTCGGGTGTCCTGGTTGCGCAGCCGCGGCGGCCGGACCAACCCGCGCCGCGGCCGGCGCAGCAGGCCGCGCCCGCGCCGCGCGGCGTCGAGCCGGCCGCGACACCCGTGGCCGTCCCGGCGCCGCCGGTAGAGAAGCTCTCCGCGACGAGCCACGCGATCCAGCTCGACGGCCGCGAAATCCGCTACACGGCCACGGCCGGGACGCTGCCGATTCGCAACGACGCGGGCAAGCCGATCGCCAGCATGTTCTTTGTCGCGTATGCGCGCGACGGAGAACAGCCCTCCACACGTCCCCTCGCGTTTCTCTATAACGGCGGTCCGGGCGCCGCATCGGTCTGGCTTCACATGGGGTCGTTCGGGCCGCGGCGCGTCGTGATGGCCGCGGAAGGTTTCCAGCCCGCGCCGCCGTATCGCCTCGCCGACAACGAGCAGTCTCTGCTGGACGTCAGCGACCTGGTCTTCGTGGACGCCATCGACACGGGCTTCAGCCGTCCGGCGCCTGGAGAGGATCCGAAGCAGTTCCACGGCGTGCGCGGCGACATCCACGCGTTCGGAGAGTTCATCCGCACGTACCTCACGCGCTTCGATCGCTGGGCCTCGCCCAAGTATTTGGTCGGCGAGAGCTACGGCACCATGCGTTCCGCGGGGCTGGCCGGCGAGCTGCAGGACCGGCACGGGATCGAGTTGAACGGCATCGTGCTGGTCTCGTCGATCCTCGACTACCTGACCAAGGGGTACGCGCCGGGCAACGATCTGCCGTACGTATTGTTCCTGCCCACCTATACGGCGACCGCGTGGCACCATCAGCGGCTCCCGGCGGACCTGCAAGGCAGCCTGCAAAAGGCGCTCGATGAGTCTCGCGCGTTCGCCAGCGGCGACTACCTGGTGGCGCTCGCCAGGGGCAACCGGCTCACGCCCGCCGAGGAAAAGAAGATCGCCGAGAAGCTCGCGCGGCTGACCGGCCTTTCCACCGAGTACATCCTGCAGGCCAACCTGCGGGTGTCCGACATGCGCTTCCGGACGGAACTGCTGCGCGACCAGCGACGCACGGTCGGCCGGCTGGACGGCCGCATGACCGGCCTGAATGCCGATGCCGCGGCGGAGCGCCAGGAATACGATCCGTCGGACCTCGCGATCAAGGGGGCCTACACCGCGACGTTCAACGACTACGTTCGCCGCGAACTCAAGTGGGAGTCTGACCAGCGCTATCCCACGTCAGGGGACGTGCGGCCGTGGAGCTACGACGAATTCAACAACCGCTATCTCAACCTCGCCGACACGCTGCGCGGCGCGATGGCCAGGAACCCTCACCTCAAGGTGCTCGTCGTCAACGGCTATTACGACTTCGCCACGCCGTTCGGCGCCACGGAGCACACATTTGCGCACCTCGGCTTCGACGCCACGTACAAGGCGCGCGTGGAGCTGGCTTACTACGAGGCCGGGCACATGATGTACATCCGGCCGTCAGAGCACCGGAAGTTGAAGCAGGACGTCGCGCGGTTCATCAAGGCCGCATCTTCGTCCGCACAACGTTGAGCGCGATCGCGGCACCGAACAGGACAAGTCCAAACAGGTCGGAGAGCGGACCGGCGTAGAACAGCAGCAGGCCGCCGGCGGTCGCGAGCGCCCGCTCCGCGATGTTCGCTTCCGCTCGAATCCACCCGCCCAGACCGGCGCCGAGCGCGAGGATGGCGATGAGCGCCGTGGCGGTGGCGATCGCGACCTCGCTCGCGGTTCCCTGCATCAGGAGTCCCATCCCCTCCGGGCTGAGCGTGAACGCAAACGGGAAGACGAACGCCGGCAACGTGTACTTCCAGGTCAGCACCATCGTGGGGACCGGCTTCGCCCCGGTGATCGCGGCGGCCGCGAAGGGCGACAGCGCGGTTGGCGGGCTCACCTCCGACAACACGGCGTAATAGAAGATGAACATGTGTGCCGCGAGATCCGGCACGCCCACGTTCGTCATCGCCGGTGCCACCATGACCGCCGCGATGATGTACGACGCGGTGACGGGCACCGCGAGCCCGAGCATCCAGATCGCAAGGGCCGAATAGAACACCGTGAGAAACAGGTGCCCGCCCGCCAGGTCGACGATCAGGCCGGAGATTTTCAGTCCGAGCCCCGTCAACGTGACCGTTCCGACGATGATGCCGGCCGTGGCCGTGGTCGCCGCCACGGGCAGCACGCTCCGCGCGCCCGTGCCCAACGCGGCCAGCAGCCGGCGCGGCCACAGCGCGTGCGCCCGATCCGCGAAGCTGAGCGCGACCGCGATGAGCATCGAGAGGAACACCGCGCGGCATGCCGACAAGCCGAGGACGAGCATCAGCGGGATGCCGACAACCGCCAGGAAGTGATAGCCGCGGCGCTTCGTGAGCTGCCACAGCGGCGGGGAAGCGATGGGCACCGGCCGCGCGCCCATTCGTCTCGTGTCCGCCTCGATCATGAGGAAGATCGAAAGGAAATAGAGCAGCGCGGGGATCGCCGCCATCGCGATCACCTTGAGATACGAGACGTGCAGGAACTCGGCGATGATGAAGGCCGCCGCGCCGAGCGCGGGCGGGCAGATGATCGCGCCGATCCCCGCGGCTGACAGGATCGCGCCACCCACGGCGGGCCTGTATCCGGCGCGCCGGAGCATCGGCCACGCGACCGAGCCCAGCGTGACGGTGTTCGCCACCCCGCTGCCGGACACGGTGCCCAGCAGCAGCCCGGCCACGGTCACGGCCCGCCCCGGGCCGGCGCCTCCCGTCCGGCCGACCGCCGCCAGCGACCAGTCGAGAAAGAACGCTCCGGCGCCCGAGGCGGCCAGCACGGCGCCGTAGATCGAGAACAGGATGATGTAGCTGGCCGCGACGTCGAGCGGCACGCCGAACACGCCCTCGAGCGTCATGCAGAGCGTTCCGACAATGCGCGCGAGATCGTAGCCGCGGTGCGCGATCGCTCCGAGGCCGACAAGATCGAGCAGCGGTCCGTAAAACGTGTAAAGAATGAACCCGGTCGCGGTCACCGGCAGCACCCATCCCGCGGTGCGCCGCGTGGCCTCGAGCACCAGCACGATCACGACCGCGCCGAGGAGCACGTCGCGCCCGGTGGGATCGGCGGCGCGGTAGATGAAGTTGTCGAAGTCGATCAGCGGCCACGCGAGAGCGACGGCGGCCAGTGCGATGAAGAGCCAGTCCAGCGCGGCGACACGCACGCGATCGCGTGGGTCCGCCGTGCCCGGATACAACAGGAAACTGAGCGTGAGGACGATCAGCAGGAAGCTGGCGCGATAGACCAGCGGCTGCACGATGCTGACGACCCAGTAGAGCGCGTACGCCGCCAGGGATACCGCCAGCGCTGCGGCCAGGCGCGCCGGCCATCCGGTCAGCTGCCGCGCAGGAGATCCAAGCTCCTCGTCGGGTGCGGTGCCGGGCGGCCCCTCCCCGAGCGCGGTTATCTCCACGCGCCACGCTCCCGGTAGTAGCGCACGGCGCCAGGATGAAACGGCACCGGAGAGCCCCGCGTGGCGCGGTCGAGGCTCAGCTTCCTTGCCTCCGGATGAATGGCCGCGAGGTCCCGCTGCTTCTCGAAGAGGACCTTCGTCAGCTCGTAGGCGAGATCATCGCTCATCGTGTCGTCGACGACGAGCGCGTTCGCGACACCGACGACGCCGATATCGGAGGTGACGCCGGGGTACGTGCCACGGGGGATCACCAGCCGGAAATACAGCCCCGGCGTGTACATCGACTGCAGCGCCGGCAACGCGTCGTCATTGGGAATCAGCTTCGCGGTGACGTTGATCGTGCTGGCGAGGTCGAGCAGGGACGCGGTTGGCAGGCCGCCGCTCCAGAAGAACGCGTCGATCTTGCCGTCCTTGAGCGCATCGACAGACGCGTTCACGCTCAGGCTCTGTTTCCGGATGTCTCTGTCCGGATCGAGTCCCGCGGCCCGCAGCAGGCGGAACGCGATCACCTCCGTGCCGCTGCCGGGGGACCCGGTGGAGACGACGCGGCCGCGAAGGTCCGCCAGGCGTTCGATGCGCGTTCCTTCGATCGTGGCGACGTGCGTGTAGTTCGGGTAGAGCACCGCGAGCGCGCGCGCCCGGACCGGCGCTTTCGCAAACGGCCCCCGCCCGCGGGCCGCGTCGTCGAGCGTGTCGGTGAGCGCGAACGCGATGTCCGCCTTCCCGAGCTGAATGAGCTTGAGGTTGTCGACCGACGCGTTGGTGACTTCGGCCGTGGCCTCGACGCTCGGGATCGACCAGCCGATCACCCGCGCCAGCCCGCCGCCGTACGGGTAGTAGACGCCGCCGGTATTGCCGGTTGCGATGGACAGTCGCAGGGTGCCGCCATGCCTCCTTGCGTATTCGCGCGGATTGAAGCCGGCGGCGGCGAGGCCGATGGCCACGAGCACGAGAAGGGCGAAGACGATGGCAGGCAGTCGTGATTTCACGGGAACCAGCGGGGCATTCTACACCCCGGGCCGCCGCGCCGCTGCTCGTCGTGCGTCATCCTCCGCGCGCTAAGATATGAGCCGCCCGTCGGCACCGTCACGAGAAACGCAGCGCCATGATCGAGTCCGCACACTACGGCGACGTCACGTACTTCCGGGTGGCGCGCACATACGCCGGGCGCGCGCTGTACTGGACCGGTGTGTACTTCGTGGACGGCCTGCTCGTGGATTCGGGCCCGCCGAATGCGGCGCGGGAAGCCGGATGCCTCTTCGCGGATCTCGGCGTTCGTGCCTGCGCGACCACGCATCATCACGAGGACCATTCGGGCAATCATGCGCTGCTGAACGAGCGGTTTTCGATCGTGCCGCTGGCCCACGCCGCGGCGACCGGGCGCGTGGCGCGGCCCGAACCCCTCCACTTCTATCGGCGACTCGCGTGGGGCAACCCGCGGCCCGCCGCCTGCGCTCCCTTTGGCGAGTGGGTCCACACCGACAGGTTCCACTTCCGCGTCATCCACACCCCCGGTCATTCCGACGACCACGTCGTCTTGTACGAGCCGGATCGCGGCTGGGTGTTTACCGGAGATCTGTACCTGGGGCCGCGACTCAAATACCTTCGAGCCGACGAGGACGTGCACGCGCTCATGGACTCGCTAGGTCGCGTCGCGGCGCTCGAGCCGCGGGTCCTTTTCTGCCAGCACCGCGGCCGGGTCGGGCACGCCACGCGCGCGTTGCGCGACAAGCTCGAGAGCCTGCTGGAGCTGAAGGCGCGCGTCGAGCAGCTTCACTCGGCCGGATGGTCCGCGACGGACATCGCGGGAAAGCTGCCGGGGAACGATCTGCTGTGGCGCGTGTGGACAGGAGGGCACTTCTCGAAGCTGAATTTCGTGCGGGCGATTCTTCGCCGGGGTGAGTCGCCGGCGGGCGACTGAAATCGCCCGGGGCGGCGGTCCCCGTGCCAACCAATGGGCAAACATAGGACCGGGATGTTGATGACGTGAAACATCCGCCGATAGCGCACGCCTTCGCCGGAACCTCATCGGAGTCCTCCGTGACGCCCGGGACGGCGCGGTTCGGGGAGAGGCCGGCCTCGAGACGACGCGTGTGGGCAGGTGCCGGCATCTGTGTTGGCCCCTTGTGTCAGTGCCCGCTAAAGCGGCACCGTCACCATGTGTTTCTCGATAGCTGCCCGAATACGATCGGGCAGCGTGCGGGCGGGTTCGTGCGTGGGCCACAGGTCGTGCACCCGGGCGGCCGTTTCCCGCGCGGTCCGTACCACCAGGCGATCGGGCAAATCCGCCTTCTTCGCGAGTCGCCGGAACCGCTCCAGGTCGACCTCCGCGAACGCCTTCGTGCCGCCAAGCGACAACGCTAATCGATCGCCCGGGATGTAGGGAACCGTGGCGACGAGATCGTAGGCCGGCGCGAGCGTTGCCGTGCGCCGGTCTCGATAGATCAGCGACCAGTTCTTCAGGTGGGCGTCGGCGTTGCCGACGAGCGCGTTGAACGCAAGCCGCCGGATATATTCGGTGATGGCGGCTTCTCCCGACTCGAGCCACAGGACGCGCGCGATGCTGGCGTAGCTCGCCGCGTGGTACTTGTCCTCCGGGTACAGCCCAAACACCTGCGCGAAATCTTCGATGTGCACGCGCTCGCCGTCGCCGGACCGATCGAAGCGACGCACGGCCAGGCTCACCCCGAAGGCTTCGGGCAGATCATGTGGCAGCCGGCCGATGTCGTTCGTCGAGACGAGGCGCACTTCGGGGACGTCGATGCCGGCGGCGCGGGCCAGCGTCATCATCGCGTATTCGTTCTCCGGCACGGCATCGAACCGCGGGGAGGGCAGCTTCACAACCCAGTCGCCGCCGACGCCGTCGACCGGCAGCGTCAAGCCTTTCGAGGTCTCCATCAGCGCCGAGAACTTCAATTGCACGCCGGCCAGGGAAAAACGGAACGGCCGATCGTCGCGGCCCCTGCGTGGTCGCTCGTCATCGACCGCAGGTGGCGGCGCGCCGCCGGCGGAGCCGACTTCAATCGCGCCCGGCAGGTCGGCGCCCAGCAGCCAGAGGAGAAAGAACTCGCGATCGGGGTGGATTCCGCCGCGGGCGGCGAGATACTCCCGGAGGTGCGCCTCCGGCAGCAGATTGGAAAAGAACGGCGGCAGCCGGACGCGGGTGGGGCGCGCCTGCTCGACCAGGCCGCCGTCGGCGGCCTTGAAGCCGAGGCTCAGGGTCGGACGCTCGTCGCCGGCCTTGAGGTACGCGCGGTCGAAGGTGAAGATCAGCGCCTCGTTGCCGAGATGCGTCAGCGCGCCGACCAGTGTCTCGCCGAGACGCACGTCCAGCGTCTGCACGGAGCTGCGGGCGCGCGCGCGCGCGGGCGATTGAGCCGTCACCGTCGCTCCGTGCGCGTGCGACGCTCCCGCGCGGTACGGGCGCCACGTTCATCAGTGCCGCCGATTTCCACACGCGGCTCATCGCCGAGGGCGTCCTCGTTCTCGTCGCCGAGCGAATAGAGCGGCCGGTTCGCATCGCCGTCGGCGCGCAGGAGGCCAACAACCACGGTGATCAGACGGCGAGGGATGAGCATCACCTCGAGGTCCAGCACTCTGGCCACGTTCTGGATGGTCGACAGCCGGGGGTCGATCGTGGCGCGCTCGAGGTCCGAGATCTGTCGCTGCCCGAGCCCCAGCTTGCCGGCGAGGTCCTGCTGACTGAGCTGCTTCTTCAGGCGCGCCTCACGGAGGATGCCTGAAAGCGTCGGCCGGCTATCACGTTTTCGTGATTGAGTCGGCCTGGTATCACTCACAGGTGATTTTGTGCGCTGAGACATGCACTAATTGTATCACTATTAAGTGATATAATGACTGTATAATCACTATTGAGTGATGCGCCCTCGAGGCTCGTGCGGCGAGCATCGAGGCGAGCCCGAGGAGACGCTTCGTCGCGTCAGGACCTACCGAAAGGTGGACCCGGACTTCGAATCGGCGATCGCCGACTTCGCCGAGGCAGAGGCCGAATTGGCTGTTGGGGACCCGGTGGAGGGCCAGACGACTCGCGCGGAGGGACCGCTCGGTGGCTCGCGGCCGGCGAGAGCGCGACGCCTCGCTTCATCAAGTGAGCTCCGATCGTCACTCGGTCTCGATTACACATCAACGCAATTCCGGACGCGCGGCCGCGTCATCTCTCGGCTCAGACGTCCCTTCAGTGGGGCCGTCCCCCGCCCAGAAGCGGCGGCGCTCGACTTCTGAGGCGAACAGGTCGACGTGTTCACCCGCGGAAGGCCGAGCGAAGGTGTTTGCGGCCAAGCGTAGGTTCGCGAGAACCCGCCCGATCAGTAACGATGTCGCTATCCTGTTTTGATATCAGAATGTCATTTTGCTATCATGAAGACGTCATGAAGGGTAAAGGCGTCGTCCGCTCACGTCGGCACCGCGATCCCAGTTCATCCAGGCGAAGAGGCCTGCGCAAGGCGACGACTTTTCGTCTCGATCCTCGCTTCCAAAAGGGGTTGGCGTTGCTTGGCGAGGTGCGAAAGGTGCCCTTGAACCGACTCGTCAACGAAGCGGTCGGCGAGTATCTCGAGGCTCGCGCGGCGAGCGTCGAGGCCGAGCTCGAGGAGACGCTGCGTCGCGTCAGGGCCTACCGACAGGCGGACCCGGACTTCGAATCGGCGATCTCCAAGTTCGCCGAGGCAGAATCCGAATTGGCCGGTGAGGACCCGGTGGAGGGCCAGACCACTCGCGCAGAGGGACCCACCCAACGGTTGGTGCGCGAGCTGATTCGTGGCTGACTGGGACGCCGACAGCCCGCGCCTCCGGCAAAACCTCATCGAAGTTCTCCGGGACGCGCGGGACCGCGCGGTTCGCAGGGACGTTCCAACGGTCGAGGACGCGCGGCGCTGGCAGCGCGACACGATGGCCGGCCTCACGGCACCCGACGAGAAACACGTGGGACGCTTCCGTGGAGAGGCAGGCCTCGAGACGACGCACGTGTGGGTCGGTTCGCACGAAGGCGTGGCGCCCGAAAGCGTTGACTCGGAACTCGCGGCCTTCGAACGAACCCTGCAGAGAGTCGTGGCCGCGCTGGACGCGCGGTACCCGCGCGGTCAGGCATTGGACCGGGATGGCCTTGCGGCTGTCATCGATTTGTGCGCATGGACGCATGCCGAGTGGATTCGGATCCACCCGTTTGCCAACGGGAACGGCCGGACAGCGCGGATCTGGGCGAACGCCCTGTTGATGCGGTACGGCCTTCCTCCGGTGGTCCGGCTCCGCCCGCGCCCTGATGGTGGCTACGGCCGCGCCGGCGCGGCGGCCATGGAAGGCGACTGGCGGCCGACGGCCGTGGTCTTCCGGCGGATGCTCGGCGAGCCGTTGACGTCATGACTCTCGGCGACGAGGCTCCGTCAGGCCTGCAGCTTGCGGTACGGTTCGTCGCCGGAGACCGGCAGGGGCCGTGCGATCATCGCCACCAATATTGCTATTGCGGCAAAAATGATGGCGACATATACAGTGCTGCGGTCCCTCGAACAAACATCACTCGGATTCCCTCACTCAACCGCGTCCCCCTATCCAACGAACGGCCGTCCCCGAGCGGTCGACGAGGTCGTCGTCCTCGCGAACGTCCTGAGCCGACTCACCCTCGTGGTGGACCGGAAAGGTCGGACCCTCAAACGAGCGCTGTTCTCCACTAATCGCTCGTCCGAAGACAGCCGGCAGTTCACTCCGTCGGATCACGGGCCCTCGATGGCAGCGGCGCACGACCAGTGGCGACCATGTGCTGCCTATTTTTACTGGGAAACCTGGAGCCGGCGATCAGACTTGAACTGATGACCTGCTGATTACGAATCAGCTGCTCTACCAACTGAGCTACGCCGGCCTGGGCGGGAACTTTCAGTCTAACACAGCGGCCGGTCGCCCCTACACCGGCGGCGCGGCTGCCTGCGTCGACCCGTTGAACAGCCGCTCGGTCTCCTTCGTCAGCAGCACCCACAGCCCATAGATGCCCACCGCGGTGCCGATCGGAAAATTAATCAGGCAGATCACGCCGAGCACGATCCCCAGGATGCGCGCCCACGGCCGGAGCTTCAGCAGCCCCCACCCGGTCACGAGTCCCGGCAGCGAGAAGAGCAGCAGCACGGCGCCGAGGGCGGTGCCGGCGATGCCGAGAATCGGAACCGCGATCGCGGCGTCTTCCGGCGAAGCCGACATGCCGACGATGCTCGCGGCCGTGCCCGCGGCGAAAAACATCAGGAGCGCCACCAGCAACCCGATGCTGCTCAGGACGATGTAAAGGACGGCGAGGACCTTCACGTGGGTCAGCATGGGGCAGAGTATACACGGGGGTTCAAGACGGGGGGTTCAAGACGGGGGGTTCAAGACGGGGAGGTTCAAGACGGAGGTTCAAGACGGAGGTTCAAGACGGAGGTTCAAGACGGAGGTTCAGAACGGTGAAAGTAGCTGGGACATATCGGGAGTCGCCGGTGGAGGACCCTCCCGCGCTGACCCTCCCGCGCTGAACCTCTGTCTTGAACCCCCCGTCTTGAACCTCCCGTGCTGAACCTCCCGTCTTGAACCCCTCGTGCTGAACCCCTCGTGCTGAACCCCTCGTGCTGAACCCCTCGTG
>JACPDI010000027.1:157541-158494 GCA_016184105.1 Acidobacteriota bacterium | reverse complement strand
CAACCGCGGCGTCGTGTTGCGCGGCCAGAAAAATCCGCTTGTCCTTCAGGAGCGCGTGCTCGAGCGCTCGCGTCGAGCTGGGCCGCCCGATCACGAACGGCATCATCATGTGGGGAAACACGACGACGTCCCGCAAGGGGACGATAGGGAGCGTTTCGTAGAGATCCATGTCTTCTAGATGTTGATTTGGTGATTTGGTGATTTGGTGATTGGCGCACCGGATCACCAGATCACCAAACCACCAAATTATCCGGCTTTCTCGATCAGGGTGATCGGCTTTTCCTTGGTCTCGACCACTTCGCGCGTGATGACGCACTCCCGGATCTTCTTCTGGCCCGGCAGCGAGTACATCAGGTCGAGCATCAGGTCCTCGATGATCATCCGCAGCCCCCGCGCGCCGATCTTGCGCTGCAGGGCGTTTTCCGCGATCGCCTCGAGCGCGTCGTCGGTGAAGCGGAGCTTCACGTTCTCGTACTCGAAGAGTCTCTGGTACTGACGCGTGATCGCGTTGCGAGGTTGCGTCAGGATCTGGACGAGCGCCTGCTTGTCCAGCTCGTGGAGCGTGCCCACGACGGGAAGGCGGCCGACGAACTCGGGGATGAGCCCGTACTTGATGAGATCTTCCGGCTCGATCCGCTCGAGGGTCGCGCCGATGTTCTTCTTGTCCTGCGCGCGGACGTCCGCCTTGAAGCCGAGCGTCTTCTTGCCGATGCGCCGCTCGATCACCTTGTCGAGGCCGACGAAGGCGCCGCCGCAGATGAACAGGATGTTCGTCGTGTCGATCTGGAAGAACTCCTGGTGCGGGTGCTTGCGCCCTCCCTGCGGGGGCACGTTCGCCACGGTCCCCTCGAGGATCTTGAGCAGCGCCTGCTGCACCCCTTCACCCGACACGTCGCGGGTGATCGAGGGGTTCTCGTCCTTGCGGCAGATCTTGTCGACCTCGTCGATGTAGA